>DATAIT010000036.1 GCA_036262515.1 Acidimicrobiales bacterium
TGGCGCGTCCGCCGACCGTTCGTGGAGGGCCCGCCCGACCGTGTTCTCGGGAAAGGCCTCGATGCCGAGCAGGGTCGCCAACGCCTGCACCTCGTGTTGATCCGACCAGTGCCAGGTGGCTCCCACGTCGAACCACGCTCCGTTGTCGGCCGTGACCGTCATCATCCGGCCGCCGACCCGGGGACGGGCTTCCACCACCAGCACGCTGCGTCCCTCAGCGACCACGTCCTGGGCTGCGCAGAGCCCGGCCAGGCCGGCGCCCACGACGAGCACGTCCACACCCGGACGCCCGTTGGGGCGGTCCGTCACGTGGTGGCCGGCACGAGGAGCGGTCCCGCAGCCCCTACGTGCCGGACCCGGTCATCGCTGGGCGGCTGACCGCAGGTAGTTGTAGATGGTGTCCGTCATCTGCACCTTGTGCTTGCTCTTCGCGTGCGCGACGACCTTCTGCTTCAACTCGTCCTCGGAGTTGGCTCGGAGGGTCCAGTTGCAGCCTTCGGCGCCCGCCTTCTTGCAGCTGTGCTCGAACATCTGGGGTGCTCAATCCTTTCGTAGCGGTTCCTTGCGCAAGTATCGCGCTCAGTGCCCGATTTGCGTGCTGGTGGCGCCTGGGTGTCGACGCCTGCGCCAGCGCCTTTCGTGATCGCCGAATGGAGAGACCGAGCGCCACGCTCAGTGCGAGGGGCGCACGCCGACGAAGTAGACGTCCGGGGCGCCGTTGTCGTCGTCGGCGGCAAGCGCAGCACTTGTCGTCCATGCGGCGGTGCCGCCGTCACGGCTCAATGAGACTGCCCAGGCGGCATTCGTGCTGCCGACGGGCGACGTCGTACCGTCCCCACGGTTGAGGACGACGACGCTGCCGACGTGCGAATCGACGGCCGTGATCTCAACGACCACGAGCCGGCCGCCGTCGTCGGTGAGTTGACCGGCGGCACTCGACGGAGCCGCCGAGAGTGCCGCCACCGAGCCGGATTGCCAGACGAAGGCCTGCGCCCGGACGAATCCGTCCAGAAACGTGAAGCTGACGACCGACGCGTCGGCGTTCACGAACGGGAAGACGGGCCCCGTCCCCGCAGCGGAAACGCTTTCGTAGATCGTGCGTCGGGCACCGGTCGCGAGATCGAGGCGGACCAGCCGGGCGACCGTCTCGTCCCGTTCGACGAAGACGACCCACCGACCGTCGGGCGCGAGGTCCAAAAAGGCGCCAGTGCCGACGTCGACATCGACGGTCGCGCCCCCCGCAGGGTGCGCGACGTGGAGCGTGGTCGACTCGATGAAGGCGACTGTTGCTCCGTCGTCGCTGACGGCCGGTGCATCCACCGGACGCGGCGGCCGCTCGTCGACCACGGTGGTGACACCGCGGCGGACGTCCCGAACGTAGGTCCGGTCGGCGTAGAAGGTGACGAAGCGCCCGTCTCCGGAGATGTCGCCGTTGGACGCGGCCCCGCCGGCGCCGACGCTGATCCACTCCACCTTCCCGCTGGCGAGGTCCTTTCGGAACAGGTCCCAGTCGCCGTCTTCATCGCCTGCGACGATCCCGTCGGCCTGCGACCGGAAGAGCAGGTAGCGCCCACCTCGGTCGAGTGACGGCGGCAGGAAGTCGTCGGCGGCCAGTGCGCCCCCATGGCGGTTGGAGCTGGCAAGCTCCACTCGGGCCGGTGTGGCGACCACCGGTGTGCCGCCGTCAAGACAGCAGATGGCGACCGGGCCGAGCAGGAGAAGCGCACGCAGGAGGTTTCGGTTCTTCACGCAGTGCCCGTCTCGGGAACGGCCGATAGGCCGATTGACGGGTTCGATCTTGGGCCCGTCCGCCCCAGTGTGGCTGCCGAACACGCGTCGGGCCACTCGCCCCTCTCTCGCAGCAGGTCCCTTACCCGAAGCGGCGACCGCAGGGGGCGATCCTCGGTCGTGTCGTCAGTCCAGGGCCTGACGGGAGAACGTGCGGGGCTCGCGACCGGCCAGCAGCCAACCGGTGACGCTCGCTGCCATCGGCAGACCGGCGGCCAGGGCGAGGAGCTGGGCTGTCGGCAGGGGAATGAGCTTTCGCAGCTGGGCGTGATAGCCGGCGACCAGGGCGGCGTAGGCACCACCGGTGCCGAGGACGACGCCCAGGACGGCGAGGGCCGCCGCCGTGGTCGCCGTCAACGCCCGTCTCGTGCGCCCGCCGGCGCCTGTCGCCGTCAACGTCAGCCGATCGCGCGTCCCTTCGTTGCGGAGGAGTCCGATGGTCACGGCCACGATGGCGAGCGCCAGCAGTGCTCCTGCGGTCGTGGCGACGCTCCGGAGCGTGGCCAGCTCGTCCTGGGCGGACCGCGTCTCGATGGCCAGGCCCACGCCGGCTGCCGCGGACCGCGCCGCTGCGATCTCGGAGCTGGTCAGCCGCCGGTCCGAGTCGACGAACCACCCGCTCCGGGCAGCCACCCAGCCGTGGCGGCGCATGGCACGCTCGGTGATCAGCGAGCTCGGCGCGGAGGTGTAGGCGGGGCCGTCGATCCGGCGAACGGCACCGGCATCCGCCGGCTCCGGCCGCTCGGTGAAGTCCAGCAACGACACGCCGCCGTGCACGGTGAGGAGATCGATCTCGTCGCCGATCGTCCCCCGGTCGACGTGCAGTTGCCGGAGCAGCTCCGGTGTGGCGACATACGGCGTGCTGACGAAGCGCCAGGAGGCAGGTCCAGTGGGCTTGGCCACCGTGACCGGCTCGTGGTTCGCGTCGGTGACCTTCTTGGCGGGCACGGCGATGTCGAGCGGGAGCAGCGTCGTGGTCCCGAGCGCGGCGGCGACGGTCAGCGCCCGGGCATCGAGGGCGTCCAGCTCGGGCGCGCCCAAGTCGGGATCCGGGGCCGACCGGGCGTCGCCCAGCCGTATCACCAGCTGCCGGTCGGACAGGTTCCCCTCGTCCGACCGGTACTCGCTCGCCTGCGCGAGCACGACCACGCTGACGGCGATGCCCAGGCCGAGCGTGATGGAAGCCAATGCCGCTGCTGCGCGCGCCTGGTGACGTACGAGGTCGCGTAGGGCCAGCCGCGCGGCGACGGGGAGTCGCCGGGCGGGGAAGGCCATGGCCCGGATGGCGGCAGGAGCGGCGAGCACCACACCGATCAGGACCGCCACCATGCCGGTGACGAGGAGGAGGGGTCGAGCGTGCTCGGGCGTGGGAAGTGCGGCGACGATTCCGCCCATCCCGAGGGACAACAGGACCAGTGCGGCGGCCAGCGAGCGGTGCACGGGCAACGGTTGCGACGGACGGCCGGAGAGCGCCGTCATGACCGGAAGCCGGGCCACGCTCCGGGCCGGCCACCAGGCGGCGGCCGCCCCGGCTGCCACCGCCAGCAGCCCCCCTGCGACGATGAGGCTCCACGGCAGATCGAGACGATCGAGGCGGTGGTTGGCGGCCCGCTCGGCGGCCGGGGCGGCGAGGACCCAACCCAGCATGCCCAGCGCGCTGCCGATCGTCGCCGCCACGGCGCCCACGAGGGCGCCGTTGACCAGCATCACGAGGCGCAGGTGTCGCCCCGCCGCCCCCAGGGCGGCCAGCATGCCGAGCTGGCGCTGCCGCCGGTGGGCCACGACGATGAACGCCGACGCCGCGATCAGCCCGACCAACGCCATGGAGACGGTCATCGCCACGAGCAGCAAGGCGCCGACCGGGCCGGCGTCTCCCCGTTGCATGATCCCGATGTTCGGACCGCCCCGTGTGCCGTCCTCTCGCACGGCGGAGACCGGCCGGCGATCTGCGTCGAACAGGAGCGTCCACGAGTCGGCGGGCGCTCCCTCGTCGGGCGAGAGCAGTGCGAAGTCGCCACGGAGGTCGCTCGGGTTCTCGACCCGTCCGACGACGGTGCGTTGGACGTCGCCCAGCACGACGCGTCCTCCGATCCCGACGGACAGGAGCTCGGCGGCCCCGTCGGTGAGCGCCACCTCGTTCGGTGCCGCCGGATAGCGGCCGCTGCGCAGGGAGAGGAGCGGGCGGCCGAACGAGCCGGCGGGGTCCTGGCGGCGAACCTCGAGCGGCACCACCGAACCCGGCACTGCCATCGACGTGTGGGCGATGACCTCGACGCTGCCCCAGCGCCGACGGGCGTCTGCGATGGTGGCTTGTGCCGAGCCCGGCGTGGCGGCGTCGAGGCGCGCCATCGAGGGAGCGTCGCCGAATTCGCCCTGGCTGGCCGACGACGCCGTGACCGCCAGCGTGGCGCCGGCCACTGCGGCGGCGACGGACACCGTCATCAGGGCGAGCACCGCCACCTGCTGGTGCCACTCGCGCCGAAAGAGCCGCCACGCCCACCGCAACACGGCCCGTCGAGCGGCGCGGGGACGGAGCCCGGCGGCCATCACGTCGGCGACGCCGGACCAGAGGCGAGAAGCGTCTCCGGTCCGTCGGTGGTGCTCGTCTGGTCGATGAGACGACCGTCGCGGAGGAACACCACCCGGTTGGCCCATGCCGCCAGCTGGGCGTCGTGGGTCACGACCACCCCGGCGGCGCCACGGGCGCAGATCTGGCGGAGCAGCCGCATAACCGCTTCGCCATTGATCGAGTCCAGCGCGCCGGTGGGCTCGTCGGCGAGGACCAGGCGCCGATCCCCGACCACCGCACGGGCGATCGCCACGCGCTGGCGCTCGCCGCCGGACAGGTCGCCAGGGAACCGTTCGGCCCGCTCGGCGACGCCCAGCTCCGCCAGGGCGGTGAGTGCCGTGCGCCGCGCGTCACGCGCCGGGACGCCGTCGAGCTCGAGCGGCATGGCGACGTTCTCGACGGCGGTCAGCCCGGCCAGGAGGTTGAAGTCCTGGAAGACGAACCCGATCGTGCGGCGTCGGAGACGAGCCTTGTCCTTGCGGGACAGACCCCCCAGGGCCACGCCGTCCACCAGGACCTCGCCGTCGCTCGCGTCCTCGAGGGTCCCGGCAATGGTCAGCAGGCTGCTCTTGCCCGACCCGCTGGGCCCCATGACCGCCACCAGCTCGCCGGTTGTCACGGACAGGTCCACGCCGTCGAGCGCCCGTACCGCGGTCGAACCTTCGCCGTAGGTCTTCGACACACGGCGAAGCTCGAGCATGGCGCTCACGATCGCGATCCCAGGCGTCCGGCCGGACGCGGACTGACGTCCCGGATCGCGACGCGTTCGGCGCGCCGGGGCCGCGTCCGCAACCGTGCCTCTGCGCTGTCGAGCCACCGAACGGCCGCGTCGACGCGGAACAGCTCGGCGTCCACGACCAACGCCAGCGCGACGTCGTCCTCTGTCGCGCCGGCCTTCACCGCCGTGTAGCGCTGCATCAGCTCGATGAGCCGGCGGCGGTGGACCTGGATGACGTCGTGCACCTCGACGCCCGGGACGTCGACGGCGACGAGCACCTTGATGAGCAGCTCGTCGCGCGGCGGTTGCGTCATCTCCGGTGTCCTCAGCCATCGGGTGAGCTCGTCCTGGCCCGCCGGGCTGATGCGATAGTCCTTCTGCGGTCCCTCATCGTCGGCGCCGTCGGAGGCGATGAGCCCGTCCCGTTCGAGGCGTTGCAGCGTCGTGTACACCTGACCGACGTTGAGGGGCCACACCTCCCCGGTGCGGGCCTCGAACTCCTGGCGTAGCTGGAGCCCGTACTTCGGGCCCTCGCTGAGCAGGGCGAGCAGCGCGTGCCGAATGCTCATCCGAGGCGCTTCCGACCCTGCATACGGGGTATGCTACTGAGTATTCCAGAAGCGGTCAACCGCTCATCGGGGGGATCGCCTACCTGCTGGTCACCGTCCGGCTTCGTGATCGAGAACCGGAGCGACGCCTACTTCCTCCCCGTCAACGACGCCGACAATTGGCTGCACCTCCTGTTGACGGCCGGGCTTCTCGCCGGCGGGCTCGTGGCCGTGCTCACCGAGCGGAGAGCCGTCGCCAGCACGGCCTGACGCAGGGCGCGGCCGGCGGGCGCGCCGCTCGGCGTCGTAGTCTCCCAGCCCGTGGACGGCGACGCGCTCCGGGCCAGGTTGGTCGCAGGAGAGACCGTCATCCTGGCCGGATGCTTCGACGCCCTCTCCGCCCGCCTGGCCGTCGCCGCCGGTTTCGACGCCCTGTTCCTTTCCGGGTACTGCACGTCGGCCACCCTGCTCGGCCTGCCCGACTTCGGCTACCTGACCCAGACCGAGATGGCGGAGGTGGCCCGCAGGGTGTGCCGGACGGTTCCCGGCGCCCAGGTCGTGGTCGACGGCGACACCGGGTACGGCAACCCCCTCAACACCATCCGCACCGTCGAGTTGTACGAGGCGGCGGGCGGGGCGGGGATCTTCCTCGAGGACCAGGTGTGGCCCAAGAAGTGCGGGCACATGGCCGGGAAGAAGGTGGTCCCCCGTGACGAATGGCTGGCCAAGCTGCGGGCCGCGCTCGACGTCCGTGAGCACCTGTTCGTCACCGCCCGCACCGACGCCCGGGCCGCCATCGGGCTCGACGAGGCATGCGAGCGGGTGCGCATGGCCGCGGACCTCGGCGTGGACGCGATCTTCGTCGAGGCGCCCGAGTCACCCGAGGAGATGGAGGCAGTGGCCAAGGCCACGCCCGGTTGCATCCGGGTGGCCAACATGATCGAGGGCGGCCGCACCCCGCTGCGGACACCGGCCGAGCTGCACGAGCTGGGCTTCGACCTGATCGTCTCCCCGCTCACCGGGCTCCTCGCCGCGGCCCGGCAGATGGCGCAGGCCTACGCCGTGCTCCAGGAGAAGGGCACGCTGCGCGACGACCTCGAACTGGTGCTGTCGTTCGACCAGTTCAGTCCCGTCGTGGAGCTCGACCGCCACTACGCCACCGAGGCGCGCTACGCGGGGCCCGCCCCCGGCTGACGCGGTCGCTGCGTACCATCGGCGTCTTCTGCGGGAAGGGGATACCCATGGTTGACGACATGTCACAGGTCGACCTCGGTGCCCGGCTCCCTCGCATCGATCCCCGGTCGAACCCGGCCCGCTGACGTGGAAGACGGTCGCGGGCCTGCAGATCCGGTGGCGGCGGGGTCGATGAGGGCGGCGCCCCCGCTCCTCGTGGGCGCCGGCCCATTGCGCCGCGACCACGTCGTCGACGTGGCCAGACGGCAGCGGCGAGCGCAACTCGATCCCGGCGCCCGTGCTCGCATGTCGCAGACCCGCCGACTGGTGGAAGGCCTGGCGGCGTCGGACGTGCCTGTGTACGGCGTCTCCACCGGCTTCGGCTCGCTGGCACTGCGGGCCATCCCGGCCGGGCGCCGAGACGATCTCCAGTCCTCCCTGCTCCGGTCGCACGCAGCCGGCATGGGCCCGCCGGTGGAGGTGGAGGTGGTCCGGGCAATGATGCTGCTCCGCGCCCGCACGCTTGCCAGCGGGCACACCGGCGCTCGTCCCGTGGTGGCCGACCAGCTGCTCGCGTTCCTCGACGCCGGCATCACGCCCGTCGTGCCCGAGCACGGGTCCCTCGGCTGCAGCGGTGACCTCGCTCCGCTGGCCCACGTGGGTCTGGCGTTGCTCGGTGAGGGGACGGTCGTCCACGCCGGCGCCGAGATGCCGGCCGACGGCGCCCTCGCCCTGGCCGGTCTCCAGCCCCTCGTCCTGCACGCCAAGGAAGGGCTGTCCCTCGTCAACGGCACCGATGGGATGCTCGGGATGCTGGTCCTGGCGTGCGCCGACCTGGCCCGCCTGCTTCGCACGGCCGACGTGACGGCGGCCATGAGCGTGGAGGCCCTCCTCGGGACCGACCGCCCGTTCGCGGCCGACCTTCAGGCCCTGCGCCCGCACCCCGGCCAGGCCACGAGCGCAGCCAACCTGGTCGCCCTGCTGGCGGGGTCGGCCATCGTGGCGTCGCACCGCACGGGCGACCCCCGGGTGCAGGACGCCTACTCGCTCCGCTGTGCCCCACAGGTGGCCGGCGCGGCACGGGACACGCTCGCCTTCGCCGAGGTGGTGGCCGACCGGGAGCTGGCTGCGGCCATCGACAACCCCGTGGTGCTCGACGACGGACGGGTCGAGTCCGTCGGCAACTTCCACGGCGCGCCGCTGGCCTTCGCCTGCGACTTCCTGGCCATCGCGGCGGCCGATGTCGGCGCCATCGCCGAGCGGCGGGTGGACCGCCTCCTCGACGCTGCCCGCTCCAACGGGCTGCCCGCCTTCCTCGCCGCCGATCCCGGAGTCGACTCGGGGCTGATGATCGCCCAGTACACCGCAGCCGCCCTCGTGGCCGAGAACCGCCGCCTCGCCGCGCCGGCCAGCGTCGACACCCTGCCCACGTCGGCCATGCAGGAGGACCACGTGTCGATGGGCTGGGCGGCAGCCCGCAAGCTGCGGACCGTGGTCGCCAACCTGGGCCGCGTCCTGGCCATCGAGCTGGTGGCCGCCGGGCGGGCGCTGGACCTGCGGGCCCCGTTGCTCCCGGCGCCGGCCACGGCTGCGGCCCTGGCCGTCGTGCGCGGGGTGGTCCCCGGCGCCGGCCCGGACCGGTTCCTGGCACCCGAGCTGGCCGCGGCCGAGGCGGTAGTCAGCAGCGGAGCGGCGGTTGCCGCCGCCGAATCCGTCACCGGCCCACTGCCGTGACCGGGCCGAGGACGGTGCGGGCGCCGCGTGGCACCGAGCGGTCCTGCAAGGGGTGGGTGCAGGAGGCTGCGCTGCGGATGCTCATGAACAACCTCGATCCCGACGTGGCCGAGCGCCCACAGGACCTGGTGGTCTACGGGGGCACGGGACGGGCGGCCCGGAGCTGGGGCGCCTACGAGGCCATGGTCGCCACCCTGCGGCAGCTGGAAGGGGACGAGACTCTGCTGGTGCAGTCCGGCAAGCCCGTCGGCGTGTTCCGCACGCACGAATGGGCGCCGAGGGTGCTGATCGCCAACTCGAACCTCGTCCCGGACTGGGCCACGTGGGACGAGTTCCGCCGCCTGGAGGCGCTCGGGCTCACCATGTACGGCCAGATGACGGCCGGGAGCTGGATCTACATCGGCACCCAGGGGATCCTCCAGGGCACGTACGAGTGCTTCTCGGCCATCGCCGCCCGCCGCTTCGGCGGAACGCTGGCCGGGACCCTCACGGTGACGGCCGGGCTGGGCGGCATGGGTGGGGCCCAGCCGCTGGCGGTCACCATGAACGGCGGTGTCGCCCTGTGTGTCGACGTCGACCCCGCGCGGATCGAACGTCGCCTGCACGACCGCTACCTCGACGAGGTGGGCGACGACCTCGACGACGCCCTGGCGCGGGTGGAGCGAGCCCGCGCTGCCCGCTACCCCCTGTCCGTGGGCGTGCAGGGCAACATGGCCGAGGTGCTGCCCCGGCTGGCCGCCTCCGACATCGCCGCCGACATCGTCACCGACCAGACGCCGGCGCACGACCCCCTCTCCTACGTGCCCCCCGGCCTGTCCGTGGACGAGGCGGCCGAGCTCAGGACGGGCGACCCCGACGGCTATGTGGCCCGGAGCCGGGCGGGCATGGCGGTGCACTGCGAGGCGATGGTGGCGTTCCTCGACAAGGGCGCCGAGGTCTTCGACTACGGCAACAGCCTCCGGGTCGAGGCGAAGCTGGGCGGGTTCGACCGGGCGTTCTCCTACCCGGGCTTCCTCCCGGCCTACATCCGGCCGTTGTTCTGCGAGGGCAAGGGCCCGTTCCGGTGGGTCGCGCTGTCGGGCGATCCGGCCGACATCGGCGCCACCGACCGGGCGGTCATCGACGAGTTCCCCGAGAACGAGCACCTTGTGCGGTGGCTGCGGCTTGCGGCCGACAAGGTGCGGTTCCAGGGGCTTCCCGCTCGCATCTGCTGGCTGGGCTACGGCGAGCGGGACCGGATGGGTCTGCGCTTCAACGACCTGGTCGCCCGTGGCCGGGTGGCCGCGCCGATCGTGATCGGCCGCGACCACCTCGACTCCGGGTCGGTGGCGTCGCCCTACCGTGAGACCGAGGCCATGGCCGACGGCAGCGACGCCATCGCCGACTGGCCGTTGCTCAACGCCCTGCTCACGACGGCCAGCGGCGCCTCGTGGGTGAGCATCCACTCGGGTGGGGGCGTCGGTATCGGCCGCTCGGTCCACGCCGGCATGGTCGTGGTGGCCGACGGCACGGACCTGGCTGCCGAGAAGCTCGAGCGCGTGCTCACGTGCGATCCCGGTACCGGGGTGGTGCGCCACGCCGACGCCGGCTACCAGCGGGCGCGTGACGTCGCGCGCCAGCGCGGCGTCCACGTCCCCATGCAGCCGTGACCGGGCCGCAACCGATCGCCGGCGGACCCGCTCCCGCAGCAGCGGCGGAGGGGTCGGTGCACCCGGACCGGTACGTCGCCGGTTCGCCGACCGGTGCCGGCCGGGGCCGCGCCCGATGACGTCGTGGTGGGCCGAGTGGGCATGGATGGGCGGACCCGACGAGGGAGCGGTCGCCGGGGTGGTCCTGTCCGAGGACGGGGGCGTGCTCACGGAGGTGTCGACCGGCGTGGCGGCGCCGGCGGCCGGGGCCACCGTGCTGCGGGGCATCACGCTGCCGGGCCTGGTGAACGGTCACTCGCACGCCTTCCACCGGGCGCTGCGCGGGGGCGCCGCCGGTGAGGACTTCTGGTCGTGGCGGGAGGCCATGTACGCGGTGGCCGGCGCACTCCAACCCGACCTGCTCCTGGCCCTGGCGCGGGCCTGCTTCGCCGAGATGGTGCTGGCCGGCATCACCGCCGTGCACGAGTTCCACTACCTCCATCAGCCCGGCGGCATGGACGATGCGGTGGTCGAGGCGGCGGCGTCGGCGGGGATCCGTCTCGTGCTCCTGGACACCTGCTACCTGCGGGCCGGCTTCGACGGCGGCGGGCTCAGCCCCGTGCAGCGGCGGTTCAGCGATGGTGACGCCGACCGGTGGGCCGAGCGGGCCTCGGCCGTGGCCGACCGGTACCCGTCCGTCGAGGTGGGGGCGGCCATCCACAGCGTGCGAGCCGTCGACCCCCCTTCCATGGAGTCCGTGGCCCGCTGGGCGGGCGGCCGCCGCGTTCCGCTGCATCTGCACCTGTCCGAACAGCCGGGCGAGAACGAGGCGTGCCTGGCTGCCACCGGGCGGACGCCGGCCGAGCTGTGCGAGTCCTCCGGTGTCCTCGGGCCCGGCACCACGGCCGTGCACGCCACCCATGCCAGCGCCTCCGACATCGCCCTCCTCGGCCGGTCGGGGACGGCCGTGTGCCTCTGCCCGACGACCGAGCGTGACCTCGGTGACGGCGTCGTCCCGGCCGCCGCCCTCGATGCGGCCGGCTGCTCCCTCCGGCTCGGCTCGGACAGCCAGGCCGTGGTGGACCTCTTCGAGGAGGCGAGAGCGGTCGAGCTGGGTCAGCGGCTGGTGACCGGCCGCCGGAGCCATCACTGCCCGGCCGCCCTGCTCGCGGCAGCCACCGGCGGCCGCCGTCTCGAGATCGGTGCGCCGGCCGACCTGACCACCGTGTCGGTGCGGTCACCCCGCCTGGCCGGCTTCGATCCGTCCACTGCGGCCGCCCACCTCGTCTTCGCAGCCGCCGCGGCCGACGTGGAGACGGTCGTGGTGGGCGGTCGCGCCGTCGTGTCCGACGGCGCCCATTGCGACATCGACGTGGGCGGGGAGCTGGCGGCGGCCATCACCGCCGTCCGCCGGGCGGCTGCCGGATGACGGCCGTCGGATCTCCGGGTGCGCGGGAGCACTCGGTCGGGGGTCGTCGATGGTGACCTGGGATTTGCTGGTGACCGGTGCCCGCCTGGCGACCATGACCGCGGGTTGGCGCCTGATCGACGACGGCGTGGTGGCCGTGTCGGCCGGCCGCATCGCCTATGCGGGACCGGCGGCGGCGTCGCCGGTCGGTGGGGCGGTTCGCCGGCTCGACGTGGAGGGACGCCTGGTTACGCCCGGCCTCGTCGACTGCCACACCCACCTGGTGTTCGCCGGCGACCGGGCCGGGGAGATGGAGCAGCGGCTGGCGGGACTCGGCTACGAGGACATCGCGGCGGCCGGCGGCGGGATCCTCGCCACGGTGCGAGCGACGCGGGCCGCAGGCGATGCGCAGCTGCTCGCCGCCGCGGCCGGCCGGCTGCGCCGCCTCCGGGACAGCGGCGTCACCACCGTGGAGGTGAAGTCGGGCTACGGGTTGGACCTGGCGACCGAGCTGCGCATGCTGGGGGTCGCCCGCCGGCTGGGCGGCGCCTGCGGGGTCACGGTGCGTACGACGTTCCTCGGCGCCCACGTCGTGCCGCCCGAGTACGCCGGCCACGGCGACGACTACGTCCACGAGGTGATCGACACGATGCTCCCGGCCGTCGTTGCCGCCGGCCTGGCCGACGCCGTCGACGTGTTCTGCGAGCAGCTGGCGTTCACGCCGGAGCAGGCCGCCCTGGTGCTGGGCGCCGCCCGCCGGGCCGGATTGCTGGGAAAGGTCCACGCCGACCAACTGTCCGACGGCGGGGGAGCGGCACTGGCCGCCGCCCACGGCGCCGTCTCCGCCGATCACCTCGAGTACGCGTCGCCCGAGGGCGTGGCCGCCCTCGCCGCGTCGGGCACCGTGGCCGTGCTGCTCCCGGGCGCCGCGCACGTGCTCGGTTCGGAACGGGCGCCGCCGATCGCCGTCATGCGGGCCCTGGGCGTGCCGATGGCGGTCGCCACCGACGCGAACCCGGGGACGTCGCCGCTGCTATCGATGCCGCTTGCCATGCACCTGGCGTGCGTGCGCTTCGGGCTCACGCCCGACGAGGCTCTGGCGGGCGCCACCGTCCACGCCGCCGCCGCTCTCGGGCTGACCGGCCAGGTGGGTGTGCTCGCCCCCGGGGCGCAGGCCGATCTGGTGGTGTGGGACGCGGAGCGGCCGGTGGATCTCGTGTACTGGCTTGGCGCCGACCTGGCCGCCCGGATCGTCGTCGCCGGGCGGCAGGACGGCGAAGGGGACTAGATGACGTCGCGCTCCCGGACGACGGTGGTGCGCCGGCCGCGGTAGTACCGCGGTCCGCCGATGCCGCCGAGCAGAAGGACCACCAACAACACGATGAGCAGGATCGTAAGCATGTCCTGGCTGTTCCCACGGGAACGCGCTCCCACACCCGCTATCCGTCCCCGTCGCGTGAGCGATGGACCCGGCCCCCCGTGCGCATACCCGCTCCCGAGGCAATAGCTCGCCATTTCGGCGAGCTATTGCCTCGAAGACACATCAGATGTCGCCGTGCTCCTCGCGGACCTCGTCCTCGACCTCGTCGACCGTCTGGTCGTCGGGCTCGTCGCCGGTCTCCGCCTCGACCTTCCCCTTGGCCTCGGCCTCACGGTCGCCGGCGGCCCAGCCGGCCGCCTCGGTGATCTTGCCCTTGGCCCGGGTGAGGGTGTCGTCGTCAGCCATGTCGTCCTCTCTCGGCCGGCGGCGGCTTCACAACCGGCTGGCCAGCGCTTCGGCGATCTGCACGGTGTTGAGGGCGGCGCCCTTGCGGAGGTTGTCCCCGGACACGAAGAACGCCAACCCGTGGGCCACGCCCGGGTCGCGACGGACCCGTCCCACATAGGACGGGTCGGCGCCGGCGGCCAGCAGGGGAGTGGGCACGTCGACCACCCGGACACCGGGCGCCGCAGCCAGGACCTCACGGGCGCGGGCGACCGGGATGGGCCGCTCGAACTCGGCGTTGAGGCTCACCGAGTGACCCGTGAACACGGGGACCCGCACGCAGGTGCACGACACGCCGAGGTCGGGCAGGCCGAGGATGCGCCGGCTCTCGTTGCGGAACTTGTGCTCCTCGTTGGTCTCGTCGTCCTCCTCGTAGGCGTCGGCGAAGGGGATGACGTTGAAGGCGATGGGCGCCACGTACTTCGTCGGTGGCGGGAAGTCGACGGCGGCGCCGTCCCAGGTGAGCTCGGCCGCCTTGTCGGCCACCGCCCTGACCTGCTCGTCGAGCTCGGCCACGCCCGCCCGCCCGCCACCCGACACGCACTGGTAGGTGGACGCGACCAGCCGGGTCAGCCCGGCCTCATCGTGCAGTGCCTTCAGCGGCGGCATGCACACCATGGTCGTGCAGTTCGGGTTGGCGACGATGCCCTTGGGGATGAACCCGAGGGCGTGGGCGTTGACCTCGGGAACCACGAGGGGGACCTCGGGATCCCTGCGCCACGCCGACGAGTTGTCGACGACGATCGGCCCGGCCGCCGCGATGCGCGGGGCCAGCTCCTTCGACAAGGTTGCCCCGGCCGACATGAGCACGACGTGGAGCGACGAGTAGTCGGCGGTGGCCGCGTCCTCGACCTCGATGTCGCCCGTGCCCCACGGCAGGCGGGTGCCGGCCGACCGGGCCGACGCGAAGAAGCGGATCTCGTCGGCCGGGAACGCACGCTCGGCCAGGATCGACCGCATCACCTCGCCGACCATCCCGGTGGCGCCAACGACTCCCAGTTTCATGGGGACCAGTGTATGGGCCGGCCCCCGCGCCGCCCCGCTTCCTATCCCAGCCCGAAGGCCGAGTGGAGGGCCTGGACGGCCCGCTCGACCTGGTCGGCGCGGACGACGCAGCTGATCCGGATCGGGGAGGTCGAGATCATCTCGATGTTCACGCCCTCGGCCGCCAGCGTCTCGAACATCGTCGCCGTGATGCCGGGGTGGCTCTTCATGCCTGCGCCGACGAGCGACACCGAGGCGATGGCGGCGTCGGCCGTCACGTCCGCCGCGCCGATGTCGGTGACGTGGGCCCGGCACGCGGCCAGGCTCACGGCCAGATCGGCCTTGGGCACGGTGAAGGAGATGTCGGTGGTGCCGCCGAGCGAGACGTTCTGCACGATCATGTCGACGTTCACCTGCTCGTCGGCCAGCGACCGGAACAGCTTGGCGGCGATCCCCGGCTGGTCAGGGACCTCGGTCACGGTGACCTTGGCCTCCGACGTGTCGTGGACGACGGCGGTGACGATCGCTCGCTCCATCATGGGCGCACTCTCCGCTCGGTTCTCATCGGGTTTCTCGACCTCCTCGGCCGGCAGCACCCACGTGCCCGGCTCCCACGTGAAGCTCGACCGCACGTGGAGCCGCACGCCGTGGTTGCGGGCGTACTCCACCGAGCGCATCTCGGGTTTGGGGCACCCCGCCGCACACATCTCGAGCATCTCCTCGTAGGTGAGCCGCCCGATGCGCCGTGCCGTGGGCACCACACGAGGGTCGGCCGAGAAGACCCCCGACACGTCCGTGTACAGCTCGCAGGCGTGGGCGCCGAGGGCCTCGGCGAACGCCACCGCCGTGGTGTCCGAGCCGCCCCTGCCGAGGAACGTGACGTCCCGGTCGACGGACACGCCTTGGGCGCCCGCCACCACCGGCACCGTGCCGGCGGCCAGCGCCTCCCGGACGCGGTCGGCCCGGACCTCGAGGATCTTCGCCCGCGTGTGCGTGGTGTCGGTGATCAGCTGGGCCTGGCTGCCGGTGAACGACGATGCCGGGCAGCCGATGTCGACCAGGGCCATGCACAGCAGTGCCGTCGTCTTGCGCTCGCCGGCCGTGATGAGCATGTCCATCTCCCGCCCCGGACGATTGGTGGCCACCTCCGAGGCGAGCCGCAGCAGATCGTCGGTCTCCTTGCCCATGGCGCTGACGACGACGACCACCTGATTGCCCTGGCGGACGGTGCGGGCCACGTGGTCGGCGACGCTGCGGATTCGGTCGGCGTCGGCGACTGACGTCCCGCCGAACTTCTGCACGACCAGGGGCACCGGTGGATGGTAGTTGCCCGGATCTCATCCACTAGCTTGCCCGCCGTGCCCTCCGACAAGCGCCTGCGAAAGAAGCAGGGTCGAGAGGCCCGCCTCGCCGAGCTGCGGGCCCAGGAAGCCAAGGCCCGGCTCCGGAAGCGCATCATCGCCGGGGCCGTTGTCGCCGCCCTCATCGTCGCCGTGGCCTTCCTCAGCTCCCGCGGCGGCGACGATGACAAGGTCACGGCCGGCGCCAGCACCACGGCCAGCTCAACGTCCACCACGGCGGCCGCCGGCGAAGGACCACCCAAGGGCGAGCCGGTGCCGCCCGGCGCCAAGCTCGACGCGTGGAAGTGCCCAGAGGTCGACGGCAGCTCCCCGCGTACCGACCAGTTCCCGGCCGAACCGCCGCCGCAGTGCATCGACAAGACGAAGACCGTCGTCGCCAAGGTGACCACCACCGAGGGCGTGATGGAATACACGCTCGACAGCCAGAAGGCGCCGATCGCGGCCAACAACTTCGCCGTGCTGTCCCGGTACCACTACTACGACGGCACGGTCATCACCCGCATCGCCGACACCATCGACATCTTCCAGACGGGTTCGCCGCGCACCCAGACCATCGGCGATCCCGGCCCCGGCTACACGCTCCCCGACGAGGGTTCCGACTTCAAGTACACCGAGGGCGACGTCGTGATGGCGCGCAGCTCGGCGGGCAGCTCGGCTGCGCAGTACTTCGTCGTGGTGGGCCCCAAGGCATCGGGGCTCGACCGGGACGGCAGCTACATCACCTTCGCCCGGGTCACCTCCGGCATGGACGTGGCCAAGAAGATCTTCGCCCTGTTCCAGCCCTGCGCCGCCGGCGACTCCGAGTGCTCGGGAGGCGCCCCGAGCAAGATCGTCACCGTCCAGAAGGTCGAGATCGAGGAGAGGTAGCCCATGCCCACCGAATGTCCCGCAGCCGACGGCTCCAGCCCCAAGAAGCAGAAGTTCGACGGGCCACCTCCCATGTGCATCGACCCGGCCAGGTCGTACACGGCCGAGATGGTCACCACCAAGGGCACCATGTTGATCGCCCTCGACGCCATCGCCGCGCCCCGGACGGTGAACAACTTCGTCGTCCTGGCCCGGTACCACTACTACGACGGGATCGGCTTCCACCGGGTCATCCCCGGCTTCATGCTCCAGGGCGGCGACCCGGAGGGAAGCGGCCGGGGCGGCCCCGGCTACCGCTTCGCCGACGAGCTGCCCAAGCCGGGCCGGTACGAGATCGGCTCGATCGCCATGGCGAACGCCGGCCCCGACACGAACGGCAGCCAGTTCTTCATCGTGAGCGGCCAGTCGGGCGTGGGCCTCCCGCCGCAGTACTCCCTGTTCGGCAAGGTCGTCAAGGGGCTCGACGTCGTCAGTGCCATCGAGGCGGCCGGCTCTCCCTCGGGTGCACCGAAGGAGAAGGTCGTGATCGAGTCGGTCACCATCACCGAGTCGGACTGACAGCGGCACCAGCGCACGAGGCGGGCGACGCGGGTTCAGGCGGGAAGGACGTCGAGCGAGGACGCCTCGCCGTCGCACCACACCCGGACGTTTCCCGCGCCGGCCGCCGTCCAGCCCTTGCCCGACTCGAAGATCACGGCGGTGCGCTCGTCGATGGCGACGACGGGCAGCCCCTCGGGGGCGAGGGAGATCGTGCGGTGGGACTTCTCCGGCGACCAGGAATCGGCGTGGGGGATGACCGCCACCTGCGACACCAGGCCGAGGCCGAGGGTGAAGGCGCCGCCCCGGGGGTCGACCATCGGGTCGGTGAGCACCATGGCGCCCGCCGACGAGCCGGCCAGCACGGCCCCGCCCTGCCATGCAGCCAGGAGCGCCTGCCACAACGACGAGCTCTTGAAGACCGACCGCAGGTGCAGCGGTGAGCCGCCGCCGACGTAGATGAAGCGGGCTTCCGCCACCGCCTTCACGTAGGTGTCGTCCTCGGCGTCGGGCCGGCGGAGCACGGGCAGCCCGCGCACCGTGGCACCCAGCGCCTCGAACCAGCGCTCGGCGAACTCGACGGCCCGTTCCGGGTGCTCGTAGGCGGCGGCGGTGGGCAGCACGAGCACCTCGGACCCACCGCTGGCGTCCAGCAGCCGGGCGTCGAAATCGCACCCTGGGCGCCATTCGCCGCCGCCGACGAGTGCGAGCAGGCCGGGCGTGGTCACGGCCGCCAACCTACTTCCGTGCGCTCCACGGGGACCGATGGAGCGACGGCTCGGATTTCGCTACCGTACGCACGGGCAAGATCACGTTTGCCCTTGAGGAGCGTTGGTTCCTGGCCGATGCAAATGCCGATGGTCGATCGTCGCGCCCTACCCGGGTTGGCAGCGGGGCTGGCTGGCCTCGCGGCCGGCGTCGGGTCGTTGGTGCTCGAGCTCCCCGAGCTGGCGGTCGCGGCCGCGTCCTGCGCGCTGGTCGCCGGCGCCACATCGGTCCTCCAGGTCCGCCGTCTCCGCGAAGCCGAGCGGGACGCCGCCGGCAGCGCCGCCCTGGCCCGGCTCCTCGACCTGCCCAGGAGCGGGCGCTCCGACTCGTGCGACCTGCTGGATCCCGAGACGGGCCTACCCGACCTTCCGTTCTTCACGCTGGCCCTCGAGGGGCGGGTGGCGGCGGCCCGGCGCCATCTGTGGCCCGTCACCGTGTTGCTGGTGGAGATCGGCCTGGCGCCGGAGTGCGAGACGGGGCGGGCCCAGACGGAGGCCATCGCCAGCTTCGCCGACCTGCTCCGCCGCACCCTCCGGGAGGCGGACATCGCCTGCCGCACCAGCACCACGCGCTTCGCCGTCGTGCTCGACGACACGGCGGAGGAGGGTGGTGTGTGGACGGCCGAGCGCATCCAGGTGGCGGTGTCGCACGACGTCTCCAAGATCCGGCGCATGGCCGCAGGCGTGGCCAGCTACCCCACCCACGGCCTGGAGGCGGGCGCAGTGCTCACGGGTGCGCAGGCGGCCCTGGCCCGAGCGTGTGCCAGCCCCGCCGGCCGCGGCCTCGGCCAGGTCGAGGTGGCGCTGCCCGACTTCGCCTAGAGGCGCTGTCCACAGGCTCCACAGGGTTGTCCCCAGTCTGACCACAACCACTGGCGGGCCTCTCTACCGGACGACGGCCCGGCCGCGACCGCGGTCCGACAGGGCCAGCCCGGCCGCGGCCAGCACGAGCGCACCGCCCGCAAGCAGGATGAGGCGGTCGACACCGGCCCGGTGCACACGCACCAGGGCCACGCCCAGGTCGAGCCTGTTGTCGTCCCGGGTGGCGCGGCCGGCGTCCGACCAGAACGCCACGGACCGGGACCGGCCCGAGACGACCTCGGTCTGCGTTCCCACCACTGGCAGGTCCTGGAAGCTGCCTAATCCGATCCGGGAGTCGAAGCGGCGAGGCGACACGGTGGCGACGGTGAAGGTGCGGCCGCCGTCCCACGACGACGCCTGCGCGACCTCTGTGCGCACGTCCCCGGGATCCGCGCTCCGGTCGTAGAACACGATGTCCACCCGCCCGTCCGGAGCGACGTCCACCGACGGCAGCGTCTGGGTGCCGGTCCGCGCCGCGACGGGCCGCGGCGGGGACCAGGAGCGGCCGCCGTCGCCGGATGCGGCGACGAACACGTCCCGGGCACGACCCTTGCCCGACTCCCACGCCGCGTACAGGCGGCCGCTGTGCCCATCGCGCGCCAGCCCGGGGCGGGGCGCACCGAGGTCGGGGTGTATGCGCTGGGGGATCACCACGTCCGCCACCACGACGCCGGGGCCGAAGGTGGCGCCGCCGTCGGTGGACGTCCACGTGCGCACCCGCCAGTTGCCCTCCACGGGCGGGCCGCCGCGACCCTCGTGGAGACCCGAGTAGTCGACCGCATCGTCGCCCAGGTCGAGAGCGCCGACCACGACGGTGTCGGCGCCGACCACCACGGACGGCACCAGCAGTCGCATGGCCGGCTCGCTCACCCGGCGCGGCGGCCCGAAGCTCCGGCCACCGTCCGTCGAGACCGACGCCATCAACGGGTTCGGTCGCGGGGCGAACCCGAGGGCGCGTGCGGCCGTGGCCGGGTCGGCCTGCACCCACGTGGCGACCACCCGGTCCCCATCCGCTGCGATCCGGGGGTGGAAGGCATCGGGGCCGGACACGACGACGGCTGGTCCGGCTGGGGCCCCGTGCTCCAGGCGCTGGGCCCACGTCCCCACCGGCTGGTTGTTGCCACCCCCGGTCGCGCCGAACAGGACGAGTGCGCCGTCGCCCGTCCACGCCACGTCCGGCCAGAAGCAGTTGGGCGCGCCGTCGGGGAGGGGCAGGGGAACGCGCCTCCAGGTCGCCCCGCCGTCGGTCGACGACGACACCGCACACGACGACGTGGGCGTGTCGATGCGGTCGGCGACGACCAGCGAGTCGGGACGGCCGGGATCGGCGGCCGCCGCCGGCGACGTGTGGGCGTCGAGCGTGCCGGGCCGGTCGTCGTTCACCATGCCGGTGGCCGTGGCTTCCACCGCGGGTTCGGGTCCCCGCAGCGCCAGGCCGGACGCCACCACGCCGGCGGCCGCCAACCCGGCGGCGAGGACGCGGCGTGGGTTCACAGTGCACGCAGGCCGAGGACCACGCCCGCAGCCAGCACGGCCAGGCCCAAGGCGGCGACGATCCAGCGCCGGCCCGCCGTCTGGCGGGTCAGCACGACCGCCTCGGCCAGCTCGGTGGCGTTGTCGTCCTGGGTCGCGCGCCGCGTGTCGGACCAGAAGGTGAGCGCCCGGCCCGGCGCTGACAGCACGGCCAGCTGGCTGCTGAGCACCGGGATGCCCTGGATGCTGCCATAGCCGAGGCGTGCGTCGAAGGAGCGGTCCGACACGGTCGCAGTCGTGAACGTGGCGCCCTGGTCCCACGACGACGCCATCGCCACCTCCGTCCTGGCGCCGAGCGGGTCGGCGCTGTGGTCGTAGAACACCACGTCGACCCGGCCGTCCGGCGCCACGTCGACGCCGGGCAGGTGCTGCATGCCGTCCCGCCGCACCACGGCGACGGGCGTCGACCAGGTGGCGCCGTTGTCCCCGGAGGACGCGACGAACACGTCACGCCGATCGCCCCGCCCGGCGTCCCAGGTGGCGTACACGCGACCCGTCGCGGGATCTCGGCCCAGGCCCGGAACCGGTGCCAGGTTCACGATGATCCGCTGGGGGGGCACGAGGTCGGCGGCGACCGTTGTCGGTGGGGCGAAGGAGGCACCGCCGTCCTCGGACCGGAAGGCGACGATGCTCCACGGGCGGTTGTCGGGCGCGCCGCCCTGCCCCTCGTGGGTCGCCTCGTAGTCGGCCACGTCGTCGCCGAGGTCGAGGGCGACGACCACCGCCTTGCCGCCCGGTCCCAGCTCGACGTTGGGGACCACGGCTCGCCGGGCGCCGTCGCTCACGGCGACAGGCGGGAGAAAGCTGCGCCCGGCGTCCGCCGAGCGGACGGCCATGACGGGATTGGGCCCTGGCGAGAAGCCGAGGCCCCTGCCGGCCGTGTCCGGCGTGGCCTGGACGTACGCGACCAGGACGGACGACCCCTCCACGGCCATGTGGGCATGGAAGGCCTCGGTCCCGGCGACCTTGACGGGCGGGCCCTCGGGCGTCGTCCGGTGGAAGCGCTGGAGCCAGACCCCGACAGGGAGGTTGAAGCGGCCGCCGGTGGCCGTGTAGAGCACCAGCATGCGCCCGTCGGCGTCGAAGCCGACGCCGGGCCAGAAGCAGTTGGGCGCCTCCGGCGGCAGCGGCACGGGGACGGGCGTCCACTGGTTGCCGAGATCCCCTGACAGGGACACCGAGCACGAGAACTGGGGTGTGTCGATCCGGTCGACCAGCGCGACGGTCCGCGGGTGGGCGGGGTCGGCGGCGACGGCGGGCGAATTGTGGGCGTTGATCCCCGGGCGGTCGAAGTTGAAGAACGCCTGCGCCGAGGCCCGAATCTCGGGCGGTCGGGAGCTGACACCGAAGGCGAGGACGACGAAGCCCACCGTGAGCAGCCCGATGGCCGGTGCCATGGCCCGCCGTGTCCCCATGAAGGCGACGCTAACGCCTCACCACGCGACGGCGATCCGGGCGAGACGGCCGCCGGGCAGGCGGCCTCCCTCACCAGCAGGCGGTCAGGGACGCCGGCGCACGCCCTCGTCCGCGGCCCACCACCGACCCGAGAACCGCCAGCCCGGTGACCGCCTGCCGGGTCCCTTCGCGGCCGGCCTGGCCCGGGGCCAGGCGGTCTCGACGGCGGCCACGATCGCCGCGACCTCCTCGGGCGACGGGGGCGCCGGGGCTTGGCCGCCTGCCTCGTCAGAGCGGGACGTTGCCATGCTTGCGCCTCGGTTGGTCCTCCCGCTTCGACCGGAGCATGGTGAGGCTCCGTACGAGCAGGGCCCGGGTGTCGGCCGGGTGGATCACGTCGTCGACGTACCCCCGCTCGGCGGCGATGTACGGATTCACGTAGCGCTCCGTGTACTCGGCCACCAGCTCCGCCTTCCGGGCGGCGGGATCGTCGGCCTCGGCCAGCTCCCGGCGGTGCACGATCTCGACCGCGCCCTCGGCGCCCATGACGGCGAACTCTGCTGAGGGCCACGCGAAGGCCAGATCACACCCGATGGCCTTGGAGTTCATCACCACGTAGGCACCTCCATAGGCCTTCCGGGTGACGACCTGGAGGCGTGGCACGGTCGCCTCGCACAGGGCGTAGAGCAGCTTGGCCCCGTGGCGGATGATGCCGCCGTACTCCTGGTCGGTGCCCGGCAGGAAGCCGGGGACGTCCACGAAGGTGACGAGCGGGATGTTGAAGGCGTCGCACGTGCGGACGAATCGGGCCGCCTTCTCGGAGGACTCGATGTCGAGCGCCCCGGCCAGCACCTTGGGCTGGTTCCCCAGCACGCCCACCGCGTGACCGTCGAGGCGGGCGAAGCCGCACACCATGTTGAGGGCCCAGCGGGCGTGGTACTCGAAGAAGTCACCGTCGTCGACGACGGCGGCGATGACCTCCTTCATGTCATACGGCGACGTGGAGCTGGCGGGCACGATGTCGACCAGCTCGGGTGTCCGCCGATCGGCGGTGTCCGTCGGGTCGACGGCCGGCGGCTCCTCCAGATTGTTGGATGGCAGGAAGGCCAGCAGCTCGCGCACGGCGTCGAGGCAGCTCTCCTCGTCGGGCGCCACGAAGGTGCAGACGCCCGACTTGGTGGCATGGGTCATGGCGCCGCCGAGCGCCTCGACGCTCACGTCCTCGCCGGTGACGGCCCGGACCACGTCAGGGCCGGTGATGAACATGTGCGAGCTCTCCGCCACCATGAACACGAAGTCGGTCATGGCCGGGCTGTAGACGGCACCGCCGGCGCACGGGCCCAGCACCACGCTGATCTGGGGGACGACGCCCGACAGCGCCACGTTGCGGGCGAAGATCTTTCCGTACATGTCGAGCGCGACGACGCCCTCCTGGATGCGGGCGCCGGCGCCGTCGTTCAGGCCGATGACAGGCACGCCGACCGACGCGGCCAGGTCCATCACCTTGTGCACCTTCTCGCCGAAGACCTCGCCCAGGGACCCCCCGAAGACGGTGAAGTCCTGGCTGAACACGCAGACCCGGCGCCCGTCGATGGTGCCGAAGCCCGTCACCACGCCATCGGTGTACGGGCGGTTCTCCTCGAGGCCCATGCCGGTCGCCCGGTGCCGGGCCAGCATGTCGAGCTCCTGGAACGTGCCGTCGTCCAGCAGGTACTCGACCCGTTCCCGGGCCGTCAACTTCCCCCGGGCGTGTTGACGCTCGACGGCCCGTTCGGACCCGGCGTGGCGAGCCTGTTCCTTGCGCTTGGCCAGCTCCTCGAGGCGTTCGTCCACCGTCGTGCAGGCTATCGGCGCAGCGGGAGAGGTCCGGAGATGGGCGATGCTGCGGGACGTGCCTGTCGAGCCACCGTCCGGAGCATGGGTCTTTCCTCCGCCCCGGCCCGACGACGACCTCGTCGGCATCGGAGCCGACCTCGAGCCGGGGACCATCCTCGCCGCCTATCGAGCGGGTCTGTTCCCCATGCCGCTGGGCGAACCGACGGCGCCCGGCGTGGTGGGGTGGTGGTCACCGGTGCGCCGCGGCGTGCTCCCGCTGGACGCTTTGCGAGTGACGCGATCGTTGGCCAGATCGTGCCGCCGGTTCGACACGCGCGTCGACACGGCCTTCGCCGCGGTCATCGACGGATGCGCCGACCGCCGGCGCGAGAAGGGCTGGATCACCGATGAGGTCCGAGAGGCATACGTCCGGTTGCACCAGCTGGGCTGGGCCCACAGCGTCGAGGCGTGGTCCGGGGACGGGGTCCTTGCCGGCGGCCTCTACGGGGTGGCCTTCGGCGGCCTCTTCGCGGGCGAGTCGATGTTCCACGAACATCGCGACGCGTCGAAGGTCGCCCTCGTGGCGCTGGTCGACATCCTGCGCGACGGCACCGACCGGCTCCTCGACGTGCAATGGCGCACACCACACCTGGCGACGCTCGGCGCTGTCGAGATCCCTCGAGCCGACTACCTGCGCCGCCTCCGGGAGGTCCTGGGGCGTCCCCTTCCCGACGCGTTCGCGGCGGCGAGCTGAGATCCCCGGCACGGGAATGACAGGATCGGGCGCTTCGTCAAGATGGGAGAAGCACCCCGAACCGGTCGAAAGGGGCGTGGATATTGGTCAATTGACCTACACCGCCTGTGTGGTTCGACCGGTAGCGTTGGGCGGGGAGAGAGACACCACCCCCCCTTTTTGGAGGTTCGGATGGGCGAGTTCGGCGGAAGTTCGCAGACCGGTGCAACGCGTCGTGAGGCGCTGAAGAAGGGCGCCGCAATCGCAGGAGCGACGATGTGGGCCACGCCCGTCATCCAGGCGCTCACGGTCAGCCCGGCCTCTGCGGACCGGCCGAGCGGCGGCCACATCGACTCCGGTCGTGGGAACGGAAGCTCTCCGCCGGGCGCGGACCTCGATCCCGGGCGGTCGGGCCCGGTCAACAAGGGCGGCGACTGAGCCTCGCTCGCTGCTGCATCAGCGGGCGGAGGCGGCTGCCGCCGCCCGCTCGATCAGCCCGGTGGCACGAAGCCGTTCGCACGTCTCGACGAAGCCGGCGGCGGGACCCGTCCACCGCAGCTCCTCCACCGCGCCCAGCAACGAGCGGTCCACCCGCAGAGTCGCGAGGTGCCGGAACAGCAATGCCTCCTCGCGATGCTCGGCCAGGGTGTTGGCCAGCCCGCGCGCGCCCCTGACCTCGACGTCCCAGCGCTCGGCCAGCCGGGGGATCTCCTCCAGATGTCGGTAGCGCCCGAGGACCGCCGACGCGGCGGCGGCTCCCCACCCCTTCAACCCCGGAAAGCCGTCGGCACTGTCGCCCACCAGCGCCAGCCAGTCCGGGATCGACGGTGGGCGCACGCCGTAGCGCGCCACGATCGCCGCCTCGTCCAGCACCACGGCCTTCCGCCGGTCGAGCTGGACGACGTGGTCGGCGACCACGCACTGGCCGAGATCCTTGTCCGGCGTGCAGATCACGACCTGAGTCACGGCGGGATCGTCCGCCGCCACGGCCGCCGCTGAGGCGAGGGCGTCGTCGGCCTCCACCTCCACCATCGCCCACACCCGGACACCCATCGATTCGAGCGACTCCTCGAGCGGTGTGAACTGGGCCAGCAAGTCGGGTTCGACCCCGCTGCCGTCCTTGTATCCCGGCCACAGATCGTTGCGGAAGGACTCGATCACGTGATCGGTGGCCACACCGACGTGGGTCGCCCCTTCCTCGATGAGGGTCAGCACCGACGACAGCACGCCGCGCGTGGCCGCCGTGCGCGGGGATTTGGCTCGGACGGCACCAGGCACGCCGTAGTGGTGGCGGAACAGCTCGTAGGTGCCGTCCACCAGATGGACCTTCATCGCGCGCCAGTGTCGCCCATCCACGCCGCCGCAGCCCCTCGGAGGGGAACTGGCGCCGGAACGTCGACCTTGCGCCCTTCATTCCGTTGTGCGTCCCCCGTTTTGACTAGTCCCACGCTATGTGGTTGAGTGGCTACGCAAAGAGAGATCCGGCCACGGCGGCCGGGTGGGCGGCGGTTCTACCCCGGGGGGCGGAAGCGGCGTCCATTCGTCATCAACAGAGGTGAGGACAGATGATGCGACGCGGCGGAACGTCGAGAGGAAGGAAGGCATGGGCGCTGGTCGCCTTTGCCGCACTGGTCACGTCGGCGGTGGCGGCCATGTCGGCGCCGTCGAGTGCGGACCTCGAGGCGGGGCACGTCGACGTCGTCCAACTGGACGGCAGCCAGCTCAACAAGTGCACGGGCGCCATGCCCACACCCGGTAGCGAGAACACCGACAAGCGGCTGGTCGGCGGCACCCTGGTGCCCGGGGGTACGGCGGTGTTCGAGTTCACCTACCCGTTCGATCCCACGGACACGAGCGGCCGGCAGGACTTCGTGATCCTCGACTGCGTGTTCGTGAACGACGAGCCCGCTCTGGCGTTCGAGCTGCACGGCGTCCCCAACGACGTGAGCCCGTTCATCTTCCAGTTCACCGTCGACATCCCCTCCGACATCCCGATCGGCGCCGAGTTCTGCAACGTCGGCAAGACCACGGCCGCCCCGTCGAGCGCGCAGGCGAGCAACCGCAAGGCGGGGCCGGCGTGCTTCGTCGTGGGCGGTGACCTGCGCGTGGTGAAGGTCGACGCGGCCGGCGCTCCGCTCATGGGCGCCACGTTCGCCATCGAGTGCACCCCCAGCAGCGAGCTGCTGCCGGTGGTCATCGAGGGGGTCACGGCGGACACCTACACCGGGTCGACGGGCTCCGACAACGTGATCACCATCGCCGGGCCGCTCGGGACGTCGTGCGTCATCACCGAGACGGCGGCGCCGGCCGGGTACGCCATCGCCTCGCCCGCATCCGTCACCGCCGTGATCGGGGTCGACGGCCCGGAGATCACCGTGGTCGACCCGCGTGCCACCGGCGACCTGGCCATCACCAAGGTGTCGGACACACCGGGCACCTTCACCTTCACCGTCGACTGCCCCGGGACGGCGGTCACCGCCCAGCAGGTGAGCGTCACGGTGGCGACCGCCGGCGGTCCGGGCACCACCAGCGCGGCCATCACCGGCATCCCGACGGGCACGGTGTGCACCATTACCGAGGCCACGGCGGCGGGGTTCGAGGCTCGTGCGCCGCAGACCGTCACCATCGGGCTCGGCACCAACACGGTGACGTTCACCAACGTCCATCAGGTGGGCACGCTGGTCGTGGCCAAGACGACGGTGGGGGGCACCGGGAGCTTCAACTTCAACGTGGACTGCAACCCTGGAACCGGGTTCGACCAGACGATCACGCTCACCAACACCGAGACCCGGAGGATCGCCGGTATCCCCACGGGAACCACCTGCACGGTCACGGAGGCGGCCAGCGCCCTGTTCACCAGCGTCGTCACACCCACCAACGGGACCGTGGTCATCGCCACGGGTGACAACCTGGTGAGCTTCACCAACACGGCTCGGCCGCCGGCACTCACCATCACCAAGGTGGCCGACGCCGCCACGGTGACGGCCGGGACGGGGGTGGGCTTCACCGTCACCGTCGCCAACACCGGCTCCGGCCCGGCCACCGCCGTGACCCTCGACGATCCGCTGCCGGCCGCATCGGGCGTCAACTGGGCGATCAGCCCTGCGTACGCAGGCCCGGGCATGTGCTCGATCACCGGAACGGCCCCGGCGCAGCGGTTGGTGTGCTCCTTCGGCACCATGGCGCCCAGCGCCAGCGCCACCGTCCACGTGTCCAGCGCCACCACGGCCACCACGTCCGGCACGCTCACCAACACGGCGACCGCGGTGGCGACCAACCACCCGGCCGTCAGCGCCACGGCCGCAGTGACCGTGCAGATCCCTCCGGTCGTGCTGGGGACGGTGATCACGGCCCCGCCGGTGGTCGCAGCAGCTGCCCCGGTCGCTCCGCCTGCCCCGGTTGCTGCTCCGCCAGCCGCTCCTGCGCCCGCCCCCGTGGTGGCCGGTGAGACCCTGCTGCCCCGCACGGGCACCAACGGCCTCGCCATGACCATCGCCGGGCTGGCCCTCGTTGCCCTCGGCGTCGTGTTCCGCAGATGGGGGGCGCGCCGACGGGTGCCCGAGGTGGGCTACCGGCGCATCTGACGCCTCGGCGAGATCGAGGCCCGAGACGAGGGGCGCCCGGTGGGGGCGCCCCTCGTCGGCGCGTCCGGCCTGGCGCGCGGCAGCTCTCACCGGACGCCGACGTCGTCCTCCGTCTGAGCGACGAGGCTGGCCATACCGTGGGCGGGTGCTGCTGGCCGACCTGGTGCGGACGTCGGCGACGGTCGCCTCCACGGCGTCGCGCTCGGCCAAGGTCGCGGCGTTGGCCGAGTTGCTGGCGCTGCTCGGCCGGGACGAGGTCGAGCCGGCGGTGGCCTTTCTCGCCGGCCGACCACGTCAGGGCAAGATCGGGATCGGCTGGGCCACGTTGCGGGCCATCGACCCGCCGCCGTCGGCCGACCCCACCGTCGAGATCCTGGAGGTCGACGCCGTGCTGCGGTCACTCGGCGGGTTGGCCGGGCCGGGCTCCGCCGCAGCCCGCCGGGCCATGCTCACCGACCTCCTCGCCCGGGCCACGGCGGCCGAGGCCGACTTCCTGCGCCGCCTGCTGACCGGCGAGCTCCGCCAAGGTGCGCTCGAAGGAGTCATGACCGATGCCGTGGCCAGGGCGGCCGGGGTCCCGCTGGCCGCCGTGCGGCGAGCGGGGATGCTGGCCGGGGACCTGGCACGGGTGGCCACCGTGGCGCTGCTCGAGGGGGAGCCCGGTCTGCGCGCCGTCGGTCTGGAGGTCCTTCGGCCCATCTCGCCGATGCTGGCGTCCACGTCCGAGGATGTGGCCTCGGCGGTCACCACGGCCGGAACCGCCTCGGTCGAGTGGAAGCTCGACGGCGCCCGCATCCAGGCCCACCGCCGTGGGGGCGACGTCCGCCTGTACACCCGCAACCTCAACGACGTGACCTCGCGCCTGCCCACCGTCGTGGACGTGCTGCTCGGTCTCCCGACGGAGGCCGTGGTGCTCGACGGCGAGGTCCTCGGAATGACCGACGAGGGCCCTGATGCCTTCCAGGACACGATGAGCAGCTTCGGGCGACGTCGCGGCGGGCCCGGGGCCGCCGCCCTCGGCGTGTGGTTCTTCGACTGCCTGCACCTGGACGGCGAAGACCTTCTCGACCAGCCGCTGGCGGTGCGGTCTGCCGCCCTCGAGCGGACGGGCGCCCCGCGGGTCCCCTCCGTCGTCACCGCCGACGCCGCCGAAGCCGAGGGCTTCCTGGCCGGCGCGTTGGCCGCCGGGCACGAGGGAGTGATGGTGAAGGCGGTGTCGTCGTCCTACGAGGCGGGTCGGCGCGGCGCGGCGTGGCGGAAGGTGAAGCCGGTGCACACCCTCGACCTCGCCGTCCTCGGCGCCGAGTGGGGCAGCGGCAGGCGGCGGGGGTGGCTGTCGAACCTCCACCTCGGTGCTCGGGATCCCTCCGGCGGCTTCGTCATGGTGGGCAAGACGTTCAAGGGCCTCACGGACTCCGTCCTCGCCTGGCAGACCGCGGCGTTCCTGGCCCGCGAGTCCGGCCGGGACGGGCGCGTGGTCGAGATCGACCCGCCCCTCGTCGTGGAGGTCGCCGTGGACGGGGTGCTGTCCTCCACCCGCTACCCCGGCGGCGTGTCCCTGCGGTTCGCTCGGGTCCGGCGGTACCGGGAGGACAAGGGCCCGGCCGACGCCGACACCATCGACACCGTGCGGAGCCTGCTCAACCGTCCGGGTGGCCGTGGGGATCTGCCGAGCCGGGAACCTCGACCAGCTCGATGAGGGTGCCGAACGCACCGGTCGGGTGCAGGAAGGCGACCGTGGTCCCGCGGCTGCCCGTGCGGGGATGCTCGTCCACCAGCCTGGCCCCGGCCTGGCGGACGGTGGCGAGCGCGTTGTCGCAGTCCGCCACCCGGTAGCCCACGTGGTGGATGCCCTCGCCCCTGCGGTCGAGGTGCCGGGCCAGCGGCGACTCGTCGGTGAACGGGGTCAGCAGCTGGATGAAGGACGCACCCACGGCCAGGAGGGCTTCGTCGACGCCGTCTGGCTCGATGCGTTCCCGCCGTGCCACGGAGGCTCCGAAGGTCCGCTCGTACCAGGCGACGGCGGCGTCGAGGTCGCGAACGGCGATGCCGACGTGGTCGATGTCGGTCAGCAGGGCCGGCACCGAGTCCACCGGCCGCACGCTACCCGTGCGCCGGCGCGATGGGCGCGGCTGCGCCCGGCTGCGCCCTGGGGCCCAGGACCACGGACGTAGCATCCGGGAGTGGCAGGCTCGCTGATCGTCGCCGGTGCCCGTACGCCCATCGGCAAGCTGTCCGGAGCGCTGTCCGGGCTCCAGGCGGTCGAGCTCGGGGGCATCGCCGTGACCGGCGCGCTGAGCAGGGCCGGCGTGGCGCCCGAGCAGGTGGACTACGTCGTGCTCGGCCACGTCCTCCAGGCCGGGCAGGGCCAGATCACCGCCCGCCAGGCCGCGGTGCGGGCCGGTATCCCCATGACGACTCCGGCGACGACGGTCAACAAGGTCTGCCTGTCGGGCCTCAACGCCATCTACCTGGCCGATCAGATGATCGCCGCGGGCGATGCCGACGTGGTCGTGGCCGGCGGCATGGAGTCGATGTCCAACGCGCCGCACGTGTTGACCGGTGTCCGCTCGGGGTGGCGCCTCGGCGACGCCACCGCCGTCGACTCCATGCTCCACGACGGGCTCTCCTGCCCCTTCGACGTCTGCTCCATGGGCGCGGGAACGCAGCGCTACGCCGGTGAGGCGGGCATGTCGCGCCAGGCCCAGGACGACGTGGCGGCGGCGTCGCACCAGCGGGCGGCTGCGGCCACGGCCTGCGGCCTCCTGGCCGAGGAGATCGTGCCCGTCACCATCCCGCAGAGGCGAGGCGACCCCGTCGTGGTCTCCGCCGACGAGGGGATCCGCCCCGAGACGACCGGCGAGACGCTGGCCGGCCTGAAGCCGGCGTTCGCCGCCGACGGGTCGATCACGGCCGGCAACGCCAGCCAGATCTCCGATGGAGCCGCTGCCGTCGTGGTGGCGTCGGCCGCCGCCGTCGAGCGGTTGGGACTGGCCCCTCTGGGTGAGGTGGTCTCCTACGGGCAGGTCGCGGGGCCCGACCCGTCGCTGCTGCACCAGCCCTCGCGCGCCGCCGCGCGGGCTCTCGAACGCGCCGGTCTGAGGGTGGCGGACGTCGACCTGTTCGAGCTCAACGAAGCCTTCGCGGCGGTGGTGGTGGCATCCATGGACGAGCTCGGCGTCGGTCCCGACCTCGTAAACGTCAACGGCGGCGCCATCGCCCTCGGGCACCCGATCGGCATGAGCGGCGCGCGCCTCGCCCTCACGCTGCTCCTCGAGCTGCGGCGCCGCCGCGGCGGGCTCGGCGTGGCCGCCCTGTGCGGCGGCGGCGGTCAGGGGGACGCCCTCGTCGTGCGGGCACTGCCTGGCACCACCTGATCCCGTCCGCCGGCCAGGCCGGTCGGGGAGTGCCACCCGCCCACCGCCGAGTGGAGAAGCGTGGAGATTGGCCGGCGGGGCCGGTGGGAAGAATTGCGAGGTCGTCACCGGAACGCGCCCTGGGTCTGTCCTCGGCCCCGAGCCCTTCCCCCCGCAGCGCCCGCTGCTCCGGCGCGGACGGCGAGCGAGCCCGTTGCCCACGACGATCTGGAGGAGTACATGGCCGCCAAGACGAACTCATTCTGGACGACCACGAGCGGCGTGGTCACCGGCGTCGCCGGCACGCTGACGGGTGTGGTCGGCATCGCCACCATGGCCGCCCAGCTGGGATGGATCGGCTCGGGTTCCGACCACCACGAGTCGGCGTCGCCCACGACCACCACGGTCGCCTCGACGGACGCCATGGACTCGACCGGCGACCAGCCTGGCGACGCCACGCCGGCCTCCCGGGCCAGCCGCAGTGCCACGACCCAGTCCACTGCGGAGCCGATCTACTCTGTGGACCCGTCCGAGGTCCGCTTCCGGCTCGGCACCAGGTCGGCATCCGTCACGGTGCGCAACACGGGCACCGTCGACCTCGACGTCTCCAACATCGAGGTCGAGGGCGACGGCGCCGGCGCATTCGCCGTCGAGGACGGCGCGTGCACCAGCACCACACTCGACGCCGGGCGGAGCTGTGACATCGCGGTCACCTTCGACTCCTCGGGGGCGGCGGACGCCACGTTGGTCGTCGAGGTGGACGGCGCCCCGGCCAAGGAGGTCCCCCTGGCCGCCTCGCTCCTGTGACCGGCGGCCGGCTCAGTCGAGGGTCAACTTCACCTCGAAGCGGTTGAAGCCGCCGTCCCGGTGCACCTTGACCCCGAACGCCGAGAGCGGCTCGAGGTTCGGCTTCGTGTCCTTTTCGTAGCTCTCCCGATCGGCGCCGGCGTTGAGCACGACGTTCTCGATCGCCTCGCGGACCGGGTCGATGAGCACGACGAACTGGGCCATCGTCCCCTTGCCGTCATCGCCGACCACGTCGGTGTAGGTGTCGTTCGATCCGAGGCTGGGCGTGCTCGCCTTGCCCAGTTCCTCGAGGTAGGCGGGCGAGCTGGCCAGCACGAAGCGGTCGGGGAACAGGGCCATGGCCGGCTGGATCCCGTCGCGCACCGGCTGCGGGAGCACGTACGCAGTGGCCCCGGCCACCGTGCGCTCGTCGAGCCTGAACTGGTTGGCGGCCAGCTGCTGGCGGACCTTGTCGATGCCGGCGGCCGCCTTCGCCTTGTCGGTGGGCTCCACCACGAGGGCGAATGCGGGGAACTCCTGGCCTTCCGGCACGGCGCCGACCACCACGACGGCTTCACCTCCCATCCATGACAGGACGTCGTCGCCGAGGTCGATGCCCGTGGCCTGCTCGAGGTCGCCGACGATGTCGCCGCCACCGACGCCACCGAGACTCTCGAGCCCCTTCGTAGCCGACCCTGCGATGTCGAACAGCGTCAAGGCGGCGAGCGTCGACGCCGGAAGGGCGCGGGTGAGCGCCGGCTCGGAGCCGGAGCTGCCGTTCGAGGCGACGGCCGCCACCCCCTGGAGCACCACCGCCTTGGATTCGGCGTGGAGGTCGAAGGCGATGGCGCCGGCGCCGAACTGCTTGAGGAAATCGGCGCCCGCCAGTGCTCCGACGTCGCCGGCCAGGTCGAGCGCCTTCTGGGAGTCGAACCAGCCGAGGACGAGGCGGTCGCCGTGGAGCTCGCCCACCACCTTGGTGAAGCTCGGTGTGTCGGCCAGGCTGCCCTCGTCCTTCTTCCCCTGGGCGACGATCTGGTCGAGCGCAGGCTGGTTGTCCGCAGGATCATCCTGGGCGGAGATCACCACGTAGTCGTCCACGATGGCGTAGGCACCTTCGAAATCTCCCGCCTTGGTCGCCTTGGCGATGGCCGCCTTGGCCTTGGCCTCGTCCTCCGTCTGCACCATCGCCACGATCAACGGGGCGTCGGCGTCGCCGGGAGGAAGGACAGCGGCGGCCGCCTCCTTGCCGAGCCAGGGCTCGATGTCCTTCTTGTAGTCGAGGCCGGTGTCCTCGAAGAGGCTGGCGAGCAGGTCGTCGCGCGCGCTCTCGAACTCGCCCTTCACCTTGTCGCTGGCGTCGGGGAACCGCCGGGCGATGCTGAGCATGTTGCGCTTCTGCTCGATCGACGGGCTCAGGTTGACGCTGAACATGGCCAGCGCGCTGGCCGGCGTGATCCCCGCCGCCCTCGCCGTCTCGTCGGTCTTGTTTCCACACGCAGGCAGTACGAGGAGCGTGGCTCCGAGGGCAGCGGCGAGGAACCGTCTCATGAGCAACCGTCCGATCCGGCGACGGAGCTGTCACCGATCAGAAAACAGTATGGGCCGGTCGTGAACCGCGCAGGGCAGATCGTGTCCGGCATGGCGGCGGCGAGCGCAGGAACCGACCCAGCGGTCGCGCTGGACCTACGCCTCCACGTCCCGGCGCCCGGAGAGGGCCCGTCCCAGGGTCAGCTCGTCGGCGTACTCGAGGTCGCCGCCGACCGGCAGCCCGCTGGCGATGCGGGTGACCCGAACTCCGAGCGGCCCGAGGAGGCGGGCCAGGTACATCGCCGTCGCCTCGCCCTCGATGTTGGGGTTGGTGCAGAGGATGACCTCGGCCACGCCCTCGGGCTCGAGGCGGGCCAGCAGCTCGCGGACCCGCAGCTGCTCGGGTCCGATCCCCTCGATCGGGCTGATGGCGCCCTGGAGCACGTGGTAGCGGCCCCGGTACTCCTGGGTCTTCTCCACGGCCACGATGTCGCGCTGCTCCTCGACCACGCAGAGGACCGTGGCGTCGCGCTGCCCATCGGTGCAGATGCTGCACTCCGCCGCCCCGTCGGGCGGTACCTCGGCCACGTTGAAGCAGCGGGAGCAGAAAGCCACTCGCTCCTTGACCTCGCAGATGGCCTGGGCCAGGCGCAGCGCGTCGACCTTGGCCAGCTTCAGGAGGTGGAAGGCGATCCGCTGCGCCGACTTCGGGCCTACGCCGGGGAGGCGGCCGAGCTCGTCGATGAGGTCCTGGACGGGGCCGGCGTACATCCCCCCTACTGGCCGAGCAGCCCGGCCGCTCCTCCGAGGTCGAGGCCGCCGAGGGCCGACCGGGTGAGGTCCTGCGCTCTGGCCAGCGCGTCGTTGGTGGCGGCCAGCACCAGATCCTCCAGGAGGCTGAGGTCGTCGAGATCCACGGCGCCCGGGTCTATCGAGACCGACTCGATGGTGAGCGATCCCGTGGCCTTCACCTTCACCGCGCCCCCGCCGGCCTGTCCCTCCACGACCTGCTCGGCCGCCGCCGCCTGCGCCTCCTGCAGTTGGGCCTGCATGGCCTGGGCCTGCTCGAGCAGTGCCCCGAGGTCGAACTGCTCGCTCATCGCCGGCCCGCCCACGGACTCACGTCGAGACCTCCTCGGCTCCCGGGAACGCCCGCTTCAGGCGCTCCTCCGGCGAGGTTATCGCCGGGGGCGGCTCCGGGGAGGCGCCGGCGTCCCGGATCTCCTCGAGATCGGCGAAGTCGTCGGGCGGGCCCGGGTCGTCGCCGATCGGCGAGGCGGGCGACCACGTGGCGGGGTCGGGGGCCTCGACCACGATGCGCAACGGGACCGCAACGCCGAAATGGGCGGCCAGCGCCGCTTCGACGTCCGGGCGGACCTCCTCGCAGCGGCCGAGGTAGTGGTCGTTCGGCAGCCCGAACACCGCAGCGCCGGCATCGACGGCGACGAACCGGCCGGCGCCGAAGCGGGCTCGGGCCCGCCCGCTCAGTGAGTTGAAGACGGTGTCGCCCCAGGCCTTGGTCAGCGCGTCGCGGGTCGGGAGGAAGCCGGCGGGAGGTGTGTCGTCCGAGCCCCCGTGGGCATCCCGTCCCGGCGGGCCCGCGGTGCCCACTGCGCCGGGGGCGGCGTCGCTCGCGACCGAGCGGGCGGGCTCGTCGCCCCTGGGAGGCGGCGGGGGAGGACGAGGCGGCCGTCGACCGGGCAGGGGCGGCGCCGGTGGCCGGGAGGGCGACGGGGGAGGCGTGGCTGCCCGGGTGGGGGGCCGGTCGGCTCCGGGCGGGCCGCCACCCGCGCCGGAACGAGGCGGCAGGGGCGGCGGGCCCCCGGTGCCGTCGTGGGGTGCGGAGCGACCGCCGGGCGGCGGCGGCCCGGACGGGGACCCCGGCGAGGGCGGTGGGGGCGACGGGGGCTGTCCGGCCGGGGGCGGTGGAGGTGGAGGGGGCGGCGGTGGCGGAGCGTCTGCCCGGTGCGCCGCCGGCGGCGGGGGTGGCGCGGCCGCCGCCCGCTCCAGGCGCTCGAGGCGCTCGACGATGGCCGCCGGCGACGTGTCGGCCTCGGGTCGGGCCAACCGCACGAGGGCCGCCTCCAACGTGATCCTCGGGTCGAGGGCGTCGCGCATGTCGACCTGGGCCTGGCCGAGCGTCTCGATGCCGCGCACGATGGCCGCCGGCCCGAGACGGTGGGCCTGCTCGGCCAGGCGCTCCCGCGCCTCGTCGGGCAGGGCGACGAGGTTGGGGGCCTGCGTCAGCAGGAAGGCGTTGCGCAGGTGGTCGACCAGGTCGGCGGCCAGGCGACGGGGATCGCGCCCCGCAGCGCAGGCGGCGGCGACGGCGACCAGCACCTGGCCTGCATCCCGCTCGCACAGCGCCTCGACGGCCTCCTCGGTCGTGGGCGCCTCGTCGTCCACGTCGCCCGCCGCCGCCACCTGGTCCAGCACCGACAGGGCGTCGCGGGCCGACCCCTTGCCCCGGCGCACCACCAGATCGATGGCCTCGGGAGCCACGCCCAGCCCCGCCGCCTCGTTGACGTCGGCCAGCAGGCCGGACAGGACGTCGCCTCCGAGCAGGCGGAACTCGAAGTGCTGCGTGCGGCTGCGGATGGTGGGGAGCACCTTCTGCGGGTCGGTCGTCGCCAGCACGAACACGACGTGGCCAGGAGGTTCCTCGAGCGTCTTCAGCAGCGCGTTCGAGGCCGCCGTCGACAGCATGTGCACCTCGTCGACGATGTAGACCTTGTGGCGGCCGGGCGTCCCCAGGGCGGCGCGGGACACCAGGTCGCGCATGGCCTCCACGCCGTTGTTCGACGCGGCGTCGAGCTCGTGGACGTCGAGGGACGTTCCCTGCTCGACGGCGACGCACGAGGCGCACGTGCCGCAGGGCTCGCCCCCGTCGCGGTTCTCGCAGTTGAGCGCCTTGGCGAGGATGCGGGCCGTCGACGTCTTGCCGGTGCCCCGGGGGCCGCTGAACAGGTAGGCATGGCCCACCCGGTCGTCGCGCACCGCGTTGGACAACGCCCGCACCACGTGGTCCTGCCCGCGGACCTCGGCGAAGCGCTGCGGGCGGAAGCGGCGGTACAGGGACCGGAAGGGCACCGCATCGTCGGCCACGGGAGCACACTACCGAGGGGCGGCGACACGCTCGGCCGGGCCGGGGGGGGGCTCGTCACTCGGTGCGGCGGTCAGGCGGTCTGCGGCACACAGCCCCTTCCGCTGAGAGCTGCTGCCTTCCGGCCCTGACTCGGTTCACGGGGTGCCGTTGCGCAGGACCCGACCGCCGCACGGAGCGACGAGCCCAAGGGGAGCACGATAGCCTGCCCGGTCCCCGGAGGGATGCGAGAGCGGCCGAATCGGCACGCTTGGAAAGCGTGTGTGGTGCAAGCCACCGTGGGTTCGAATCCCACTCCCTCCGCCAGGCGTTGGATGGCGGTCGGGGCCGTCGAGCCCCGTCGAGCCGCCCGTAGACTCCGGCCGTGAGCCGACAGGGCGAGGACCGCATCTTCACCGTCCCCAACGTCTTGTCGATCGGGCGCCTGTGCTGCGTGCCCGTGTTCCTGTGGCTGCTCTTCGGACGGGAGGACCGCTACGCGGCCGGGCTCCTGCTCGCCGCGCTCGGCATCACCGACTTCGCCGACGGGTGGATCGCCCGGCACTTCCACCAGGAGTCCAAGTTCGGGAAGATCCTCGATCCCACCGCCGACCGCATCATGCTGGGCGTCGGCGTCCTGGCGGTGCTGATCGACGGGTCGATGCCGTGGTGGGTGGCCGCTCTGGCCATCACCCGGGAGTCGGTGGTGGGCCTGTCGGTCCTGGCCCTGGCGGCCATGGGGTGCCGGGACATCGTCGACGTCAAGCTGGCGGGCAAGGCGGGCACGCTGCTGTTGATGATGGCGTTTCCGTTCTTCCTGGCCAGCAACCCCGACGGTGGCGCCCCGTGGCACGAGCTGGCCAGACCTCTGGCGTGGCTGACGGCCGCCCCCGGCCTGCTGCTCAGCTACTACGCGGCCGCGCTCTACGTGCCTCCCGCCCGAGCCGCGCTGACGGGAAGGAGCCTGCGGCAGAGCGCGTAGTGTCCCAAGGGTGAAAGCCGTGATCATGGCCGGCGGCGAGGGGACACGGCTCCGGCCGCTCACCTCCAACCAGCCCAAACCCATGCTTCCCCTGGCCAACCGGCCGATGATGGAGCACGTCATCCGCCTCCTCAAGGAGCACGGCTTCGACGACATCGTCGTGACTCTGGCGTTCATGCCCCACGCCATCCGCACGTACTTCGGCGACGGCTCCGAGTTCGGCGTGAACCTCTCGTACGCCACCGAGGAGTCGCCCCTGGGCACGGCCGGCTCGGTGCGCAACGCCAAGGACAAGCTCGACGAGCCGTTCCTCGTGATCTCCGGCGACGTGCTCACCGACATCGACCTGTCGGCGATCGTCTCGTTCCACGAGGAGCGGGGCGCCCTCGCCACCTTGGGCCTGAAGGCGATGGAGAACCCGCTCGACTTCGGCATCGTGATCATCAAGGAGGACGGCGCCATCGAGCGCTTCCTCGAGAAGCCCACGTGGGGCCAGGTGTTCAGCGACACCGTCAACACCGGCGTCTACGTGCTCCAGCCCGAGATCTTCGATCACGTGCCCGAGGGCAAGGTCGACTGGTCCGAGGACGTCTTTCCCGCACTGCTGGCGGCCGGCAAGCCGATCTACGGCTACGTGGCCGAGGGCTACTGGGAGGACGTGGGGACGCTCGAGGCGTACGTCGAGGCCCACCACGACGTGCTCGACGGCAAGGTCGACATCGACGTACCAGGCTTCCGCCTCAGCGAGGGCGTATGGCTGGGCGAGGGTGCGGAGGTGGATCCCGGCGCCACCCTCGACGGCCCGGTGGTCATCGGCGACTACTGCCGCGTGGAGGAGGGCGCCAAGCTGGCCCAGTACAGCGTGCTGGGTTCCAACGTCTGGGTCGGCCCGCACGCCTACCTCGAGCGCTCGATCGTGCACGACAACGGGTACATCGGTCCGTCCACCCGCCTCCGCGGCACGGTCGTGGGGCGATCGAGCGACCTTCGCCTCGGAGCCCGGTGCGAAGAGGGCGTTGTGCTGGGCGAGGAGTGCCTGGTCGGCGAGCACGCCGTCATCAACCCGTCCGTCAAGGTCTACCCGTTCAAGACCGTGGAGCCCGGGGCCATCGTCAACAGCTCCATCATCTGGGAGTCCCGCGGCGCCCGGCACCTGTTCGGGCGCCTCGGCGTCTCGGGCCTCGCCAATGTCGACATCACGCCCGAGCTGGCCGTGCGGGTGGCCATGGCGTTCGCCACGACGCTGAAGAAGGGCGTCACCGTCACGACGTCGCGGGACTCGAGCCGGGCGGCGCGCGCCATCAAGCGCGCCGTGATGGTCGGGCTCAACGCGGCGGGCGTCCACGTGGAGGACCTCGAGGTCGCCACCGTGCCGGTCACCCGGTTCCACGTCCGGTCGATCCGCAGCGAGGCCGGCGTCACCGTTCGCCTGGTGCCCGGTGACCCGCAGTCGGTGCTGATCCGGTTCTTCGACACCGAGGGGATCGACGTCCCCGAGGGGACCCAGCGCAAGATCGAGCGCCTCTACCACCGCGAGGAGTTCCGCCGTGCGATGGCCGCCGAGATGGGCGACATCGGCTTCCCGGCCAGGGCCCTGGAGCACTACACCGACGTCATGATGTCCACCGTCGACACCGACGCCATCCGGTCGATCGGCTTCAAGGTGGTCCTCGACTTCGCCTACGGATCGGCGGCGTTCGTCATGCCGAACGTCCTGGCCAAGCTGGGCGCAGAGGTGCTGTCGGTCAATCCGTACGCGTCCACCGCGCTGGCGTCGACGTTCGACCTCGACGTCCACGCCAAGCGGGTGGCCGAGCTCGTGCGTGCCTCGGGAGCCCACCTCGGCGCCGTCATCCATCCCGACGGCGAGAAGCTCACCCTCATCGACGACGCCGGCCAGGTCCTCGACGACGACACCGCCCTCTTCGCCCTGCTGCACCTCGTGTGCGCCACCACCGAGCACGCGAGGGTGGCGCTGCCGGTGTCCGTGGGACGCGGCGCCCAGGAGCTGTGCGAGCGCTTCGGTGCGGACATCGTGTGGACCAAGCTGTCCGCCTCCCACCTCATGGAGGTCGCCTCGGGCGAGAACGTCACGTTCGCCGCCGGCCAGGAGGGCGGGTACATCTTCCCGTCGTTCCTCCCGGCCTACGACTCGGTGGCCACCCTCGTGAATCTGCTGGCCATGCTGGGGGGCACCGGACTGCGGCTGTCCAAGGTGGTGAGCCAGTCACCCCACGCCCACATCGCCCACCAGGCGGTGGCCACGCCGTGGGAGCAGAAGGGCCTGGTCATGCGCACCATGGTCGAGCGCTCGAAGGACGAGGAGCTGGTGCTCATCGACGGCGTGAAGGTCGTCTACGACGACGGCTGGGCGCTGGTGCTCCCCGACCCCGAGGAGCCGCTCACCCACGTGTGGGCCGAGGGCGGCACGGCGGGGGAGGCCCGCAGCCGCGCCCAGGAGTTCGCCCGCCGGATCCGCCAGATCCTCCCGTGACGCCCGGCCGCCGCGCTGGTTCCGGGTACCGAAATCGACCGCCAGCGGTCGATTTCCGCACCCAGAACGCCGGGAGCCGGGGGACTACCTGGCCCGCCGACGACCGATGAGCCAGCCGAGGCGGTAGGCGACGCCACCGTCCTGCTCACCGGCCACCGAGGCGTCGCGGGCCAGACGCGTCCGGGCGGCCAGGCGCCCCAGCCGGTAGGCGATGGCTTCCCGGGCCGCCGATGCTGCGGTGCCCGACGAGCGCCGTCGCGCCAGCGCCGCCTCGTACGCCTCCGTCAGCTGGGTCATCGCCCGCTCCGCCTCTCGGCGCACGTTCTCGGGGCGCCCGTGGTGGAGGTCGGGGTGCAGGAGCATCGACCGGACCCGGTAGGCGGCCCGAATCTCCTCGACGGACGCCGACGAAGCGACGCCGAGCACGGCGTAGGGATCGGTCACCGCAGCGCCGCGCAATCCACCTGTCCAGTGTGGTGCACCCCGACGGCCGCGTGGCGCCGAGTGACCACTCTGGAAAATAGCCCGTTCGCGTCATTGGCCCAGAGGTCGCCGAGCGGCAGAATTGGACAATGCTCCGCAATGGCCTCCTGATCTGGATCGGCGCATCGGTGCCGTTGAGCCTGCTCCTGGGCGCGATGTTCTCCCTGGGCGGGGACGTCGACGCCCGCAGTGCCCACCGAGACGAGTCGTTCGATCTCCTTTCCGCGTCGGGTTCCTGAGAGCCCGCCACTTCCGACAAAGGTCTTTCTCCGGCCGTCTGCGGCCGGTACCGTCGAGGTGATGAGCGGCGCCGGCGGGTCCCCACCCCTCCACCGATACTCGAGCTGACCGGGTGGAACACGTTCCCCACGATCCGGACGATTGGACGGACGAGCAGTGGTTGGCGTGGCTGGCCGAGGGCGATCTGCTGGCAGAAGCCGACACCCAGGAGCGTGTGGGGCCATCCAGGCGCGCCGCGTTCATGGACGGCCTCGGGGCCAAGATGCTGGCCGCGTCCATGCGTGGCCTCAACGATGCGATCTACGGACCGAAGGACGAGCCGGCCATCGTGATCGACGCCGCCGGCGATCCTCCCGATCCCGAGGGTCTCGACGTCCGGCTCGATCCCGACCATCCCGAGCAGAGCATCGTGGTCGTCCGCCCGTGGCTGCTGCGGCACCTCAACGACGAGCGCGCCGACCGGGAGCCCCAGCCGCCGGCTTGACGGGCGAACCGGCGCACCGCGTGCACGCGGCCTCGGCTCGGCCCCAGACACGAAGGAAGGGGCCGAAGACGGCCCCTTCCTTCAGTTCTCGCCCCCGAAGTCCGCTGCCTTCGGCCGCGCCAAGATCAATACCAATCTCTACCAGCGTCGGGTGGAAAGCGCAACAAGTTTCTGCAAGGCTGCGTCCATCCCGCCCCCCAGGGAGGCAGGCGCCCCCGGCACTTTGCCGGGGGGCCTGCGCGTGCGGGCGCCGGAGGAAGGAGAAAGGGGCTCCCTGATGCAGGAACCCCCTCTCTCACAATGCGACGGATCTGCGCAACACCCCCCGGTGCCCTCCGCCGCTGACGATGAAGGTACGCACGCCTCCGGACGAGGTCCATGGGTCAAATGACCTCACATCGCCCGCCACCCCCAGCTCGGGGACGGACGCCGTGGCCGGCTGAGGCGCCACGCCAAACCTGGGTGCCCGAGGTGGGACTCGAACCCACACGCCCCGGAGGGCAGTGGCTTTTGAGGCCACCGCGTCTGCCATTCCGCCACTCGGGCCCTGGCCCAGCGTAACCGCCGGGTCGCCACGGGATCCCAGGAGGCACGGGTAGCCTCCACCCCCCCGTGCCCTACCCGCCCGCGCCCCGGCCCGGGCCCATCTCGATGTGCTGCCCGGGCGCGATCACCTCCACGCCCGCCTGCACCGGTTGCTGGCGGCCGGGCTCGTCACCGTTCCGGCCATGCGAGGCGATCGCGCCTTCTACTGCCGGCAGGACCCCGATCAGGAGCATCCCGTGGTGGTCGTCCGCGAGGCCGACGGCACCGAGCGGGTCCTGGTCGACCCCGCAGCGCTGAGCGAGGAACGAGAGTGTCGTCCTCGACGGCTTCGAGCCGTCCCCCGACGGGGCCCGGCTGGGTACCTGCTCTCCGAGGGCGGCGACGAAGAGTCGTCGCTACGGGTCCTCGACGTGCGCACTGGCGAGGTCGTCGACGGACCGGTCGACCGCACCGGTACGCGGCGCTGGCGTGGCTGCCCGGCGGTGACGAGCTCTTCTACGTCCGGCGGCTGACCGCCGCCGCCGGCCGCCTCATCGACGACGGCGTACGACGGCCGAACGGCTGGCGGTCAGCGGTGGCAGCAACGGCGGGCTCCTGGTTCGGCGCCGCGCTGGTCCAGCACCCCGAGCTGTACGCGGCGGCCGTGTGCAGCGCACCGCTTCTCGACATGGTGCGCTACGAGCGCTTCGGACTCGGCCTCACGTGGAACGACGAGTACGGCACGGCGTCCGATCCGGTCGAAGCCGGCTGGCTCCGCTCCTACTCGCCCTACCACCACGTGACCGAGGGTGTGCGGTACCCGGCCGTGCTGTTCACCGTGTTCGACTCCGACACCCGCGTCGACCCGCTGCACGCCCGAAAGATGTGCGCCGCCCTCCAGCACGCCACGACGGCGCCGGTCGACGAGGCGCCGATCCTGCTGCGCCGCGAGCAGAGGGTCGGGCACGGGTCGCGATCACGCCGCCGCTCTGTCGAGCTGGGCGTGGACACGACGGCGTTCCTCGCCTCGCGCCTCGGCCTGGCCCTGCCGTCGTCCGCAGCGCTCGGCAACGACAGCTGAACCGAATTCCATCCTCCGGGCGACAGACATTACGTTGGCTGGCCATCGAGCCCGCACCGTGGGCGCACCGACAGTCTGGAGGACTGGTGGGGAACGTGAAGAGGTACCGAGGTCTGCGTCGCGCCCGCCTGGCGGCAGCCGTCGGCGTGGCCGTCGGTCTGGTGAGTGTGGGAACGTCCACGACGCCGGCGGCCGGCATCACGCCGACGCCACCAGCCAAGGCGCGGGCGCTGTTGAAGGACACGACGGGCACCGATCGCGGCGGCGTCCTGTTCACCGAGGAGGCGGGCGGCGTACGCGTGCAGGTGGCCGTCTCCGGGCTCACGGCCGGGTGGCACGGCTTCCACGTGCACACCACGGGAAACTGCACCGTGACCAGCGGCCTGGCCGCTGATCCGTTCGGTGCCGCCGGAGGCCACCTGGGCGCGGCCCTGGGACACGGCACTCCCGGCCATGACGGCGACATGCCCCTGCTGTTCGCCAATGCCGACGGCGTGGCCCGCGCCACCTTCCGCACCGACAATTTCACCCTGGCGCAAGTGCTCGACGCTGATGGCAGCGCGGTGATCGTGCATGCGGCGGCCGACAACTACGCCAACATCCCCGCCGCTCGCTACGACACCAAGCCGGCCCCGGGCGGAACGGTTCCCGACGACACCACCAAGAACACCGGTGACTCGGGCGCCCGCCAGCGCTGCGGCGTCGTGCAGAGCGGCGCCCTCGGCTTCGGCGGCGGCTACTGGCTGACGGCGTCGGACGGGGGAGTGTTCGCGTACGGCGACGCCAAGTTCCTCGGCTCGGCCGGGGCCACGAAGCTCAACCGTCCCGTCGTCGGCATGGCGGCCTCGCCGAGCCGGGCCGGCTACTGGCTGGTCGCCTCGGACGGCGGCGTCTTCAACTTCGGCGACGCCAAGTTCTTCGGGTCCACCGGTGGCATGACCTTGAACCGCCCGGTCGTCGGGCTGGCGGCCCCGATGGCCGACGCGGCCGCCGTCCTCAAGGACTCGGCGGGCAAGGTCCTGGGCACGGCCCGCTTCAGCCAGGAGACGTCGCAGGTTCGTGTCGACGTCGTCGTCAAGGGGCTGACGCCCGGGTGGCACGGCTTCCACGTGCACACCACCGGAAACTGCACCGTGACCAGCGGCCTGGCCGCTGATCCGTTCGGTGCCGCCGGAGGCCACCTGGGCGCAGCCCTGGGACACGGCACTCCGGGCCATGACGGCGACATGCCCCTGCTGTTCGCCAATGCCGACGGCGTGGCCCGCGCCAGCTTCCGTACCGACAACTTCACCCTGGCGCAGGTGCTCGACACGGACGGGAGCGCGGTGATCGTGCATGCGGCGGCCGACAACTACGCCAACATCCCCGCCGCCCGCTACGACACCAAGCCGGCTCCGGGCGGGACGGTCCCCGACGACACCACCAAGAACACCGGTGACTCGGGCGCCCGCCAGCGCTGCGGCACCGTGCAGTCCACCGGCCAGGGGTACCGGCTGGTGGCGGACGACGGCGGGGTGTTCGCGTTCGGCGACGCCAAGTTCTTCGGCTCCACCGGCGGCACCAAGCTGAACAAGCCGGTGAACGGTATGGCGGCGACGCCGTCGGGCCAGGGCTACTGGCTGGTCGCCTCGGACGGAGGGGTGTTCGCCTACGGCGACGCCACGTTCGCAGGCAGCACGGGCGCCCTCAAGCTCAACTCCCCGATCGTCGGCATGGCGCCCACCTCGAGTGGAGACGGCTACTGGCTGGTGGCCGCCGACGGTGGGGTCTTCGCCTTCGGCGACGCCATCTTCCGTGGCAGCACGGGCGATGTGAAGCTCAACTCCCCGATCGTGTCGATGAGTCCCACGCCGAGCGACGGCGGCTACTGGCTCGTGGCCGCCGACGGCGGAGTCTTTGCCTTCGGTGATGCGGAGTTCGTCGGCAGTGCCGGCGCCACCAAGCTGAACGCTCCGATCCGGGGAGCCGCCGCCCAGACGAGCTGAGCTGTTGCACTGGTACGTGTCCGGGGCGGCGCCCATGGCGGGCGCCGCCCCGGCGCGTGCCGTCTCGGACGTTCGCTCAGTTCTGTGGGCCCTCGCCCTTGTGGGCGTCGATGAAGGCTTCGAGGGCGTCGAGGGCGGCGCCGCCAGCGCCCGGGCACGACATGCGGTGGCGCCAGGCCGTGGCCACGATTGGAGCGTCCAGACCCGGGTTGGGTGCGACGGCGACCTCCCGTTCCGCCAGCCTGCGCAGCCGCCGCAGGTCGGTTCCCGTGATGCCCGTGTACTGGATCATCACGCCGCCGGCCTCGAGGAGGGCGACCTGGGCGGGCCGCACCACCGGCGCCTCCTGGACGCCGGCCGGCGCGCCACCGGCCAGATGGGCACCCGAGGTCGGGGGCTCCGACGAGTACGCCGGCTCGGGAGCGCCGGGCAGCAGGTGCTGCACGCTTCTCGGGTCCAGCGGCTCCTCCGTGTCGGCCTCGCAGCCACGACCACCGTCGACCGACGAACCGTCGCCGCCACCGCATCCGCCGAGGGAAGCCATGACCAGAAGCGCCACCAAGGCCAGCGGTACCGGGTTGGTGGGCGGGCGGAACAGCCGCACCAACCTGCCCTGCACCAGCGCCACGCCGGCGATGACCAGCGCTCCACCGACGAGGAGCCGGAGGTGGAAGGCTTCGTCGAGGAACACGACGCCCACCGCCACGGCCACGATGGGCACGAGGTACGTCACGAGTGAAGCCTTGGTCGACCCGAGGGCGGCGATCGACTGGTAGTTGATCACGTAGGCGAAGCCGGTCCCGACCATACCGAGGACGGCAACCGCGAGCAGCTGGCGCCCGTTGGGCGACACGCCCGCCGTGACGCTGGTGGCGAGGGCAAGGGGCATCGACAGGACGGCCGCCGTGACCAGCTGTCCGGTTGCCGCCACGAGAGGCGGCGTGGTCGTGAGGTGGCGCTGGGCGTAGGCGAAGCTGAAGCCGTAGCAGGCCGACGCCACCACGGTCGCCAGGATGCCGGCTCCGGAAGACGAACCCACGTCGTGTGCGGAGAGGCCGGCGGCGACCGCGACGCCGGCGAAGCCGACGACCAGGCCGGCGACCTGGGGACGGCGCAGGCGCTCGCCGAGCCCGATGGCGGCGGCCGCAGCCGTGAACAGGCCGGTGGACGCGTTCACCACGGAGGTCAGCGCCGAGGTGATGTGCTGCTCGCCCCACGCCAGCAGGGTGAAGGGTACGGCGCTGTACATCAGACCCATCACCGCGAAGTGGCGCCACGTGCCCAGGTCGCGGGGCAGTGCGACGTGCTTCACGCGCAGCACCGCCAGCATCACCGCCGCGCCCAGGGCGATGCGCGTGAAGGCGACCGTAGCCGGCGTCATGCCGCGCAGGGAGACCTTGATGAGGAGGAACGACCAGCCCCAGATCAGGGAAAGGACGACCACCCGACGCACCCATCGACCATAAGCGATCACCCCGAGGGCGTCGGGAGCGCACCGCATAGACTCGCTGCGTGTCCCAGGCCTCGGTCGAACGCCGTCTCCGCCAGGCCACGGCGCGCCTTCGCGACGCACGCGAGGAGCTCGTGGTGCTCGACCACCAGCTCGCGTCCCTGGCCGAGGACGCCGACGATCTCCACGTCCGGTCGCTGGTGGGCGACTCACCGATGGCCGACCGCGAGCACCGTGACGCCAAGCGCAGCGTCGACGCCATGAACCGGAGCAGGGCCGCCGTCGTCGCCGAGATCGCCAAGCTCGAGCGCACCATCGACGAACTGCTCGAGCGGTTCGTGCCCGACCCCCGCTGATCCCGAAGGAGCGACCGTTGGCCGTGCGCGTGGTGATCGCAGAGGACGAGGCCGTCATCCGCCTCGACCTGAAGGAGATCCTGGAGGAGGAGGGCTACGAGGTCGTCGGCGAGACCGGTCGGGGCGACGAGGCCGTCGAGCTCGTCCGCCAGCACGGGCCGGACCTGGCCATCCTCGACATCCGCATGCCGGGGATGGACGGCCTGGCCGCAGCACGCGAGATCGCCGGTGAGCGCCGGGCGGCCGTGCTGATCCTCACCGCCTTCAGCCAGCGCAACCTCATCGAGGAGGCCCGGGACGCGGGCGCCCTCGCCTACCTGGTCAAGCCGTTCCAGACCAGCGAGCTCATCCCCGCCATCGAGGTGGCGCTCGGCCGCTTCCACGAGCTCCAGTCGCTCGAGAACGAGAACCGCAGCCTCGAGGACCAGCTGGAGACGCGCCGCGTGGTCGATCGGGCCAAGGGCATGCTCATGGACATCCACGGCCTCCGGGAGGGCGACGCCTTCCGCTTCATCCAGCAGACGGCGATGCGGGAGCGCCAGACGATGAAGGCGGTGGCCCGCCGGGTGATCGACGGCGAGCTCACTCCGGAGTCGCCCGCCCGGTAGGAGTCGACCGCGGCCTCGGCCCGGCGCCTGTCCGCCCCGCTCGGCGGCTCAACCGTCGGCCGGTCAGCCGGTCAGCCGGCGACGACGAAGAGCTGGCTGGCCAGTGTGGGTCCGAGGGCGATCGTGCCGTCGCCCAGCTCCAGCGTGAGGGTGCCATCGGGTGCCTTGGCGCTCACCCTGGCGTCGGCCCCGGGGACGAAGCCGTGGACGCTCAGGTAGGTGAGGGCCTCGATGTCGATCTCCACCTGCTCCGTGACCCGGCGCAGCCGGACGCGGTCGCCGGGCTCCGACCGGGCCAGGGCCACGAGCTCGGTCTCGTAGTCCGGCGCCGCCGTGCCCGGGATCGGGTTGCCGTGCGGGCACGTGGTGGGGTTGTCGAGGAGCACGACCAGGCGTTCCTCCACCTCGTCGGAGATCACGTGCTCCCACCGGCATGCCTCGACGTGGGCCTTGTGCCACGGCAGCCCGATCACGTCGGTGAGCAGCCGCTCGGCCAGCCGGTGCTTGCGCACCACGCTCTCGGCCCGCATCCGGCCCTTGCCCGTCAACTCGACGGCTCGCCCCGTCACCTCGACGTACCCGTCGGACCGCAGGCGGCGGATCATCTCCGAGACGGACGGCGCGGAGTGCCCGAGTCTCTCGGCCAGGCGGGCCTGGATGACGACGGTGCCCTCCTCCTCCAGCTCGTGGATCGCCTCCAGGTACTCCTCGAGGGGAGGGTGGAACCCGTCGGACATGGTCCTCATGGTACCGAGCGGCGGCTCGAGGAAGGCAGCCGTGCCGCCCCACGCCTCGCCCGGACGGGTCCGTCGTACACTCCGGCCGATGACCAGGCCGGCCCGCACGGTCGTGGCTGCGTTGGCGCTGGCCGTATCCGCTGCCGGCACGGCGTGCTCGGGTGGCTCGGGGTCCGCTGGTGGGCCGGCTCCGACGACGGCGACGTCGCCTCGCAGCGCCGACACCATCGCGCCCGACGGCGACCCGAGGCCCGCATCGTCGAGCAGCTCGCCCAGGAGCAGGCCAAGCGCACGCCCGAGCTGAACGTGGGCGCGGCCTCCTGCCCCGACGGCCCGCCCGAGAGGACGCCGGGCGCCGTCGTCCTCTGCACCGTCGAGGTCGAAGGCGTGATGGTGCCCTACACCGTCACGTTCCTGGGATCGCGGGCCGAGAGCGAGGGCGGTGGGGACAACGTCGAGTTCCGTTCCGCCAAGCCCATGGTGGACGTCGCCCGGATCGTCGGCGACATCCGCGACCAGGCCGCCGTCCAGCTCCAGGTGGCGCCCGACCGGTTGACCGTCGACTGCGGCCCGGCGAAGGTGCAGGTGGTCGACATCGGCGGGCGCATCACGTGCACGGTGAACGACGGGCGCAGCACCCGCCGGCTGGCGGCGGTCACCGACGACACCGGAAACGTCGCGATAAACGAGATCTGAGGCCGAGCCGTAGCATCGACGCGATGGCGAAGATCCTCCTGCTCGACGGCAACAGCCTCGCCTACCGGGCGTTCTTCGCCCTGCCCACCGACATGGCGACTGCGTCGGGCCAGGTCACCAACGCCGTGTTCGGGTTCACGTCGATGCTCGTGAACCTCCTCAAGGACCACAGGCCCGACGCCATCGCCGTGGCCTTCGACCGCCCCGAGCCCACGTTCCGCCACGCGCTCGTCGACAACTACAAGGCCGGCCGTTCCGAGGCCCCCGACGTGCTGCGCCAGCAGATGGGCCTGGTGCGCCAGGTCGTCGAGACGCTGCACATCCCCCTGCTGGAGGTGCCCGGCTACGAGGCCGACGACGTCGTCGCCACGCTCGCCACCCAGGCCCGGGACCGGGGCGACGACGTCATCGTGGTCACCGGCGACCGCGACGAGTACCAGCTGGTCGAGGACCCGCACATCAAGGTCCTCTACAACCGCCGCGGCGTGAGCGACTACGTGCTCTACGACGAGGCGGGCATCGTGGAACGCACGGGCGTGACGCCGGCCAAGTACCCGGAGTACGCGGCCCTGCGCGGCGACCCGTCCGACAACTTGCCCGGGGTCCCCGGGGTAGGGGAGAAGACGGCGGCCAAGCTCATCAACACCTACGGCGACCTCGACGGCGTGTTCGCCAACGTCGAGAAGAACACGCCCAAGCTGCGGGAGAACCTGAGGGCGGCCGAGGCCCAGGTGCGCAGCAACGCCAAGGCCACGCCGCTCGTGCGCGACGTGCCGCTGGCCTGTGAGGTGGGCGATCTCAAGATGGGCGGCTACGACATCGACGAGGTCCGCTCGCTGTTCAACTTCCTCGAGTTCCGCACCCTGTGGGACCGCTTCCTGGAGGCGGTGGGTGGGCCGGCCGGCCAGGACGTGCCGAGCGCGGCGGCGGCGGGTTCGGCGCTGGAGGTCGACGTGCACCTGGTCGCCTCGGCCGACGAGGCGGTCGCCCTTGTCGAACGGCTGGCCGCCCGGTCCGGACCTCTCGCCGGCGAGATCGCGTGGACGGGTGCCGAGGGCCGGTCCGACCTGGCCGGCCTGGGCCTCGCCGAGCCTTCCCCTGCCCCGGGCGGAGGCGCAGGCGCAGGAGTGGCCGCGGCGACTGCCGCCTGCTGGATCGAGGCGGGCATGCTGGACGATGCCGCGGTGTCCGTGGCCCTCGGCCGCCTCTTCGGCCCCGAGGGTCGCCCCCTCGCCGCCCACCGGGCCAAGGAGCTGATGCGGGGGCTCGACCGCCATGGCGTCGACGTGCGCAGCCTCGACGTCGACACGGCGGTGGCCGCCTACCTGGTCGACCCGGCCGACACCGCCTACCTGCTGGAGGACCTGGCCTCGCGCTACGCCGACATCGACCTGCGGGGCCCCGACGCCCCGCCGGCCGGCCAGCTCGACCTCGACGGCACGGCCGCCGACGTGGCCGACGCCACGTGCCGGCGGGCGGCCGCCGTGGCCCGTTTGGCGCCGGCGCTGTCGCTCGCCCTCGAGGCGCGCGGGCTGCGCCCGCTCTACGACGACGTGGAGCGGCCTCTCGTGCGGGTCCTGGCCCGGATGGAGAAGGTCGGCGTGCGGGTCGACGAGGTCGAGTTGCGCCGCCTCAGCGACGCCCTCGCCTCGGAGTGCCAGGTCCTCGACACCGAGATCCAGGAGGTGATCGGCCACCCGTTCCTCGTCAACTCCACCAAGCAGCTGCGGACGGTGCTGTTCGACGAGCTGGGCCTGCAACCGCAGAAGAAGACCAAGACCGGGTACTCCACCGACGCCGCCTCCCTGGAGAAGCTGAAGGGCCAGCACCCGGTCATCGACAAGCTGCTGCGCTACCGGGAGGTGGAGAAGCTGCGCTCCACCTACGGCGAGGCGCTGCTGGCCGAGGTGGGCGCCGACGGCCGCATCCACGCCACCTTCCAGCAGACGGTGGCCCGCACCGGGCGCCTGTCGTCGGACCGGCCCAACCTGCACAACATCCCGACCCGCACCGAGGAGGGCCATCGATTCCGCAAAGCCTTCATCCCCGACCCCGGGTCGGTGTTCCTCATCGCCGACTACAACCAGATCGAGCTGCGGGTGATCGCCCACCTCGCCCAGGACCCTGGCCTGATCGACGCCTTCGAGTCCGAGACCGACATCCACACGGCCACCGCGTCGCGGATCTTCTCGGTGGAGCCGGGCGAGGTGACGAGGGCGCAGCGGTCGAAGGCCAAGATGGTGTCCTACGGCCTGGCCTACGGCATGGAGAGCTACGGCCTGGCCCAACGCCTCGGCATCCCGGTGGCCGAGGCGGCCGAGATCCTGGGCGCCTACTTCGAGGCGTTCCCCAACGTCCGCGCCTACATGGACCGGACGGTCCAAGAGGCGCGCGACCGGGGCTACACGGAGACGCTGTTCGGCCGGCGCCGCCTCATCCCCGAGCTGTCATCGCTCAACTTCCGCATCCGGCAGGCCGGCGAGCGCCAAGCCATGAACGCCGGCATCCAGGGCCTGGCCGCCGACATCTTCAAGGTCGCACTGGTACGCCTCGACGCCGCCCTCGAGCGCGACGGTCTGGCCAGCCGGGTGGTGCTCCAGGTGCACGACGAGGTGATCCTGGAAGTGCCGGAGGCGGAGCGGGAGGCCGCCGCCGAGCGCACCCTCGACGCCATGCGCCACGCCTGCGACCTGTGCGTGGCCCTCGAGGTCAACCTGTCGTGGGGACCCAACTGGGCGGATGCCAAGGGCTGACGCGCCGAGGCCGGCGGGGCGCTGCCGACGCCGGCGCTCAGCCGGCGGCCGCGTCGGGCAGTACCGCGTCCGGGCCAGAGGGGCGCAGCGAGCTCCGGCCGGCCTCCCACGCCCCGAGGATGTGCGCCGCCAGCCGGGCCTCGACGCTCATGAGGGCTTCGGCGCCGAAGAGCACATCACCCGCCAGTGCCGGCTCGTTCCGGACGAAGCCGCCGGCCAGGTCCCGGGCGGCGACCACCTCGTGCTCGGCGTCGGCGTCGACGTGGACGTCGTAGAACTCGGCCGCCGCGTCGCCGCCGCCGACCCGGCGAACCGCCGCCGCGTACCGGCTCATGGGTAGCACCGACGTCATCTCGAAGACGGCCAGGTGCCCGACCAGCGCGCCCCGGAGCTTGCGGTGGAGCCCGAACAGGGACGAGAGGTTGTCGGTGGCGAGCGTGACCCCAGGCACCGTGTCGACGTAGGCGCCGGGCGTGGGGTCGAGGTCGAGGGCGGCCATGGCGACGGCGAACAGCTCGGCGTGCGTGCGCCCGGGTTGGCCGGCCCCGTACTCGTCGGCCTGGATCGCCACCATGGCCGACTTGGCTGCGCCCCGCAGTCGGGGGATGGCGAAGGTGTGGGCGTCGGCCTCCTTGCGCTGGTAGATCGACCTGTGCACGAGCACCTCGCGCAGCTGGTCGAGCGACGCTCGTTCCTCCACGTACCGCGACAGCGACGGTCCGCCCGCTCCGGCGGCGATCAGGCGGCGGAGGGCGGAGGGCGTCTCGTCGGCGGACGGGGGCGCAGGAGGATGCTGCTCGGACCGGAGGGCGTCGAGGAAGCGATCCTCGAGGCGGCGGCGCAGCCGGAGCAGGGCCGGCTCCCACTCCCAGCGGTCGTCGACGCCCGAGAAGCCGTCGAACGACAGCCCGTAGCAGCAATGGAGGGCCAGGTGGCAGTCGTCGCCGGTGAGGGGCTCGTCGGCGGGCGGGGCGAGCCCGACCAGGGGCGCCCGGGAACCGACGCGCAACGCCGCGATCACGGCGTCACTCATCGGCCCCCTGGGAATCGGAAGGCGGTTGGGCACGTGAAGCCGTCTACCCGCCGGCGGAGGCGTCCACACCGCTGCCGCTGACTACAAACACGCCCAGCCGCCAGATGTGCTGGCAGCGCGCGGCGAGACGTCGGCGCGACGGATTCAGCTCCAGGTGATCCACTTGGTGTCGAGGCGCTCGCCGTGCGGAGGCTCCCAGACGGACGCCGGCAGGCCCATGGCGGCGGCTGCTTCGTGCGGGGGCGCGCCGGGCAACCAGGGCGCCGGGCCTCGCAGCACCCGGCCGGACCGGTCGGTGAACCGCAGTCCGCCCGGACGAGTGGGGTCACCTTCGATGCCGAGCTTGCCGGCGTGGTGCAAGCGGTGATGCGCCGGGCACAGGCAGCAGAGGTTCTCGGGCACCGTGCGGCCACCGTCCTCGTGGTGCCGCAGGTGGTGCACGTGCAGGCGGCGTCGGCGCCCGCACCCCGGCACCACGCAGCCGGCATCGCGCTGCTCGATGAGCTTGCGGAGGCGGTCGTCGACGGTGCGCATGCGGGCGAAGACGTGGATGGGCGTGCCGTTGCGCTCCAGCACCACCCGCCCGCTGGCGTCACAGCTGAGGTAGTCGCGGAGCGACGCCGGCACCAGCGGCCCGAGGTGCAGCCGGGCCCGCTCCGCGTCGTCTGCGTCGACGTGCAGGATCACCTGGTAGCGGTCCGACGGTGGGCGACCGGTTCCCTCGATGTTGGCCAGGGCGACTTCGGCCATGTGCAACACGGCGTCGGACCAGCCCAGTCTGGGGGCGAGCGGACCGTGGCCGCGCTCGGGGCTCGAACCGGCAGGCTCGGCGGCCACCAGAGCCGCCAGGGACGCCTCGATCGCCAGCTGTACCAGCGCCCCTTCGTCGGGCGGAAGCAGCATGCGGGCCCACCACCGGCCGTCCTCGGCGTTTCCGAATGAGACCTCTCGCCGCCCCGGCGTGTCGCCGCCGGTGGAGTCGGCGTCCCCCTCCTCGCCGCCGATCGGCTCGCCGTCGGGCAGCGGATCGGGCGCCGGGTCGGGCGGCACCACCGACGGCAGGATCCGGCGCAGCTGGCCCACGGTGCACCGCCGGGCCAGTTCGGTCACCTCGGCGTCGTGCGCACCGTCGACATGGCGGCAGATCACGCCCACCTGGTCCTCGCTCAGCGCCCCCTCGCCGAACGCCGCCGACGCAGCGGGCAGATCGACCAGGGCGCGGGCGGCGCAGACCAGGCGCCGTGACCGAGATGCGGTGACGCCGCAGCGCAGCGCCACCCACTGCTCGATGGTGACGATGCCGTCGCCCTGCCAACCGCCGGACTCCAGTGCCTCGGCGATGGAGGCGACCAGCTCGGCGGTGGCCACGTTGAGCAGGCCCATGGCGGCCGACAAGCGGCGCTCGGGTCCTTCGGCGACGACGTGGAGCGCCTCACCCGGCCCCTGTACCAGCGCCAATCCCATACGGACAGTATAGGGGAACATATGTTCGACACGCAAGTGGCAATCACCCACGGAAGGCTGCAGCCACCCCGGTAGTACCCTGAACGGAACCGTCCCGTGCGAGCGTCGTGGGGGGTGGAGTGTCCGGAAAGAGAAAGCGACCGACCGCCATGTCAGACCAGCAGAACCAGCCAGACCAGGCGCAGCCTGCCACCACCGCTCCCACGTCTGGCCCCCAGATGGGAACGTTCGACGAGCAGGGTGAGTACACGCCGAAGCAGATCACCCACGACGACCTGGGCGAGATGTCCTTCGAGGACGCCATCGCCGGCACCATCGTGCTTTTCGAGGACGGCGACATCGTCAAGGGCACCGTCGTGAAGGTCGAGAAGGACGAGGTCCTCCTCGACATCGGCTTCAAGTCCGAGGGTGTGATCCCTGCCCGGGAGCTGTCCATCCGCCACGACGTTGACCCGGGTGAGATCGTGTCGCTGGGCGAGGAGATCGAGGCCCTCGTCCTCCAGAAGGAGGACAAGGAGGGCCGGCTGGTCCTGTCCAAGAAGCGGGCGCAGTACGAGCGGGCGTGGGGCACCATCGAGCAGATCAAGGAGTCCGGCGGCGTCGTGTCCGGCCCCGTCATCGAAGTGGTGAAGGGCGGCCTCATCCTCGACATCGGCCTGCGCGGCTTCCTGCCCGCATCCCTGGTGGAGCTGCGGCGCGTGCGCGATCTCCAGCCCTACGTGGGCAAGAGCCTCGAGGCCAAGATCATCGAGCTCGACAAGAACCGCAACAACGTGGTCCTGTCCCGCCGGGCGTGGCTCGAGGAGACCCAGAAGGAACAGCGCGAGGAGTTCCTGGAGAACCTCAAACCGGGCGAGTCGCGCAAGGGCATCGTCTCGTCGGTCGTGAACTTCGGCGCCTTCGTCGACCTGGGCGGCATGGACGGCCTCGTGCACGTGTCCGAGCTGTCGTGGAAGCACGTCGACCATCCCTCCTCCGTGGTGGCGGTGGGCGACGAGATCACGGTGCAGGTGCTCGACGTCGACCTCGACAAGGAGCGCATCAGCCTCTCGCTCAAGGCCACCCAGCAGGATCCCTGGCAGGAGTTCACCAACGCCCACCGGGTCGGCGAGCTGGTCTACGGCCGGGTCACCAAGCTGGTGCCCTTCGGTGCCTTCGTGCAGGTGGGGGAGGGGATCGAGGGCCTGGTGCACATCTCCGAGATGGCCGCCCACCACGTCGATCTTCCCGAGCAGGTGGTCACGCCCGGCGAGGAGCTGTGGGTGAAGATCATCGACATCGACCTCCAGCGCCGGCGCATCAGCCTGTCGATCAAGCAGGCGGCCGAGGGCGGCGAGGTGGCGGCCGAGTACCGCGAGCACTTCGGCGAGCACGCCTACGACGAGCACGGCAACTACATCGGCGCCACCGTGTTCGAGCCCGAGACGGAGGCCCAGGCGGCGTGGGCCGACTACGCGGCCGAGCTGGGCGAGACCGTCGTGGCGCCCGAGGACGCCGGCGACAGCGGCTTCGGGGGCGCCGAGCGGCCCGACGAGGCCGGTGCGGCCGAGTCGCCAGCGGCGGCCGAGTCCACCAGTGCGGCGGAGCCGCCCGACGTGGTGGCTGCGGCGGCGGCTCCCGACGCAGGCGGCCCACCGGCCGACGAGGTCCCGAGCGGGTCGTAGCGGTGGTGGTCGTCGGGCTCACCGGCGGCATCGGTTCGGGAAAGTCGACAGTCGCCGCCGCCCTGGCCGAGCGCGGGGCGGTGATCGTCGACTCCGACCAGCTGGCGCGGGAGTCGATGGCCCAGGGCGGCGGCGCCTATGCAGCCGTTCTCGCCCGCTTCGGTCCTGAGGTGGCGGGGCCGGACGGTGCCATCGACCGGTCCCGCCTCGCTGCGCTGGTGTTCGCCGATCCGGCGGCGCGAGCCGAGCTCGAGGCCATCGTGCATCCGGTCGTGCGAGCCGGCGTGGCGGCCCGGGTCGCGGCCGAGGCCGGCACCGGCAGGGTGGTGGTGGTCGACGTGCCGCTCCTCGCCGAGTCACCTGCGGCAAGAGCCGGTCTCGAGGCCATCGTCGTCGTCGACTGTCCCGAGGACATGGCCGTGGCGCGCCTGGTCGACCAGCGCGGCATGACGGAGGCCGACGCCAGAGCCCGCGTGGCGGCCCAGGCCACGCGGGCCGAGCGGCGCGCCATCGCCGACTTCGTGGTCGACAACTCGGCGGGGCGTGATGATCTCGGACGGGAGATCGAGCGCCTCTGGACCTGGATCGAGTCCCGCCGCTCGGGATGACGGTCGCCGTACACCTCGCACCGACCCCGGCGACGCCCGACCGAGGCAGGGTCCGGACGTTTCAGAACAGAAGCCGGGACGCCGACATTGAGCTTTGTGAGCGAGGTTCGCCCGTTGCCCGAGCAGCTGGGCCAGTCCTTCGACCAGGTCCTGACGGCAGCTCGAACCGGCGCCGGTTGGGCCGCCGAGCGACTGTGGCATTCGCTGGCGCCCGCCGTGGCCGGGTACCTCAGGGTGCAGGGTGCCGCCGAGCCCGACGATCTGACCAGCGAGGTCTTCATCGGCGTGTTCCGCAGCCTGGCGCAGTTCTCGGGCACGGAGGAGCAGTTCCGGTCGTGGGTCTTCACGATCGCCCACCGGCGCCTGATCGACGAGCGGCGCCGTGCGGCGCGCCGGCCTCGGCTGGCGCTGCTTCCGGCCGACGTCGCCGACGACGGCATGGGGACCGCCGGCAGCACCGGCAGCGCCGAGCACGCGGCCATCGAGCGACTGGGCTCCGAGCGGGTTCGCCGCCTCTGCGAACGGTTGGTGCCCGATCAGTGTGACGTCCTCCTTCTCCGCCTCCTCGGCGGTCTCACCGTGACGGAGGTGGCAACCGCTCTCGACAAGTCCGACGGAGCGGTCAAGGCGCTCCAGCGACGGGGTGTGCTAGCCCTGCGCAGGATTCTCGACGAGGAGGGCGTACCCCTTTGACCGCCGGCGGCGATTACGACACCGAGATGTCTCGACGCCACCGCATCGACGCAGCCATCGAGGCCTTCTTCGCCGGCAATGGGGCCGGGGAGGAGCAGGCCTCGCTGGCTTCATTCGCCGAGAAACTGCGCAGCGTGGCCAGCGGGCCGGTTCCGGCCCCCTCGGCGATGTTGGCGACGATGCTGGCCGAAGGCTTCTCCACCGAAAAGGGCGACCTGCTGGCGACAGCAGCAAGCAACGTCCCCGGGCCTGCGACGCAGGCGGTCGGACTACCAACGTGGAGGAAGAGACGGAGGGTCGTAGGAGAGTTCATCGTGGGGTTGAGCGTGGGCGCCAAGGCGGCCTTCGGCATCAGCATGGCGGCCGCCAGCGTCACTGCCGCCGGTGCGGCCGGCGCCCTGCCCGCTCCTGCACAGCACGTCGTGTCGGCCGCCGTCGAGGCGACCACACCGTTCGAGTTCCCCGACAGGGCGAACGACAAGGCCGACTTCGGGAAGCGGGTGAGCACCGACGCCCGTGACGGCGGCGTGGACGGCAAGGTCATCAGCGAGGAGGCCAAGCACAACGGCGACGCCCATCGTGCCGACGGCGCCGGCCACGGAAACAAGCCGACCGATCTGGGTCAGAACGGCCTCGATCAGGCCAACGGGACACCGGCCGCCGGCCACGTCCCCACGTCGCTCCCGTCCGGCAAGCCGGACGCCGCTGGTTCGCAGGCCGGCACCGCCGGCTCGGGCAACGCGCCCGACCCGGTTCCTGCCGGCCCTCCGACCGACACGCCTCCCGCCG
>DATAIT010000037.1 GCA_036262515.1 Acidimicrobiales bacterium
CATCTCGGCGTCGGAGTTCGTGGAGTCGCTGGTGGGGGTGGGCGCAGCCCGGGTGCGCGACCTGTTCGCCCAGGCCCGCGCCGCCGCCCCGGCCATCTTGTTCATCGACGAGCTCGACGCGGTGGGGCGCCAGCGGGGCGCCGGCATCGGCGGCGGCCACGACGAGCGGGAGCAGACCCTCAACGAGCTGCTGGTGCAGATGGACGGCTTCTCGCCGAGGGAGGGCGTGGCCGTCATGGCCGCCACCAACCGCGTCGACATCCTCGATCCCGCCCTGCTGCGCCCGGGGCGGTTCGACCGCCACATCACCGTCGACCGGCCTGACCGCGACGGGCGCCTCGCCATCCTGCGCCTGCACGCCAGGGGCAAGCGGCTGGTGGATCCCGAGGCCGATCTGCCCGTGGTGGCCGCCCAGACGGCCGGCTTCACCGGCGCCGACCTGGCCGGGGTGCTCAACGAAGCCGCCCTGCTGGCCGTGCGGGAGCGGGCCGGGGCCGTGGCCATGGCCCATCTGGCCGAGGCGGTGGAGCGGGTGGTGGCCGGGCCCAAGCGGCGGGCCACCGTCATCGGTCCCGACGACAAGCGCCGCATCGCCTACCACGAGGCCGGCCACGCCGTGGTGGCCGCCGCCGTGGGCAAGGCCAGTGCCCTCGACAAGATCTCCGTGGTGTCGAGAGGGCGGGGGGTGGGCCATCTCGGGCTGCTGGCCGACGACGCCCTGGTCCACACGCGCCACGACATGGAGGGCCGCATCACCATCGCCATGGCCGGCATCGCGGCCGAGGAGATCGTCTTCGGCCAGCCCTCCACGGGCTCGGAGAGCGACCTCCAGCGGGCCACCGACGCAGCGCGCGACATGGCCGGCCGTTTCGGCATGAGCACCCGGCTGGGCCGCGTGCGGGTGCTGCACTACGACCGCGAGGTGTTCCTCGGGCGCGACTACCTGTCCACGCGCGACGTGTCGCAGCCCACCCTGGAACAGCTCGACCTCGAGGTGCGGCGGATCCTCGACGACCAGGAGCGCCTGGCCCACCAGATCCTCACCGCCCACCGCCCCATCCTCGACGCCCTGGCCTCGTCGCTGGTCACCCACGAGACCTTGCAGGGCGCCGCCCTGGCCGAGGCCCTGCGCGACGTCGCCGTCCTCCCCGTCGCCTCCGTCCCGCCGCCCTCGGGCAACGGCGGACCGGGCGGCCACGCCCGCGCCGCCACCTGACCATGGCGGGCCAGAGGCGGAAGGGAACCCGCGCCGGGAAGGGTCAGGAGAAGAAGAGCAGGCTCGGTCTGTGGACGGCGATCGGCCTGGCCCTGCTCCTCGGCGCCTATCTCGGGGTACTGGAGCTGTCGCGCCCGCATGTCGACGGCGACAAGCTCCGCTTCGACACCTTCGTCTCGCTGGCCCGCAACGGCGAGATCCGCAGCGCCCAACTCCTCGACGAGGACGCCTACGTCATCGGCACCTACGTGCGCGACGACGACTCGACGGCCCACTACAACGCCCCGCTGGTCCGGGGCACCCAGGCCCAGGTCCTGCAGATCCTGCTCGACAACGAGGTCCCCATCGAGATCGACCAGCAGGTGGGCAAGCGGGTGGCGGCGCTGGCCAGCATCCTGCTCCCCGGGCTCATCCTGGTGCTGCTGTTCGTCTACATGATCCTGTCCTACCGGCGCAGCTCGGGCCTGTTCGCCATCCGCAGCGGCGCCCGCCGGATCCACGCCGAGGAGGGAGGCGTCACCTTCGCCGACGTGGCCGGCCAGGACGCCGCCATCGCCGAGCTTCGGGAGATCAAGGAGTTCCTCACCGATGGCGAGCGCTTCGCCGCCCTCGGCGCGGTGGTGCCCAAAGGCGTGCTGCTCTACGGCCCTCCCGGCTGCGGCAAGACGCTCATCGCCCGGGCCCTGGCCGGCGAGACGGGGGCCAGCATCTACTCCATCACCGGCTCCGACTTCGTGGAGCTGTACCAGGGGGTGGGGGCGTCCCGGGTCCGCGACCTGTTCCGCCAGGCCCGAGAGACCGTCCCCGCTCTCATCTTCATCGACGAGCTCGACTCCATCGGCCGGGCCCGCAGCACGAGCACCACCGCCTCCGCCCAGGGCGAGCAGGAGCAGGCGCTCAACCAGGTGCTGGCCGAGATGGACGGCTTCTCGCCCAACGAGGGGATCATGGTGCTCGGGGCCACCAACCGGCCCGACGTGCTCGACCCGGCCCTGCTGCGGCCGGGGCGGTTCGACCGCACCGTCGGCTTGGAGCGGCCCGACGCGCACGCCCGGTTGGCCATCCTGTCGATCCACACCAAGGGGAAGAAGCTGGGTCCCGACGTCGACCTCAAGGCCATCGCCCACAAGGCCATCGGCATGACGGGCGCCGACCTGGCCAGCGTGATGAACGAGGGGGCGCTGCTGGCCGCCCGGGCCCGCGAGCGGGAGATCTCCCAGGCCCGCCTCGACCAGGCGCTCCAGCGCATCCTGGAGGCTCCCGAGCGCCAGCGCCGGCTGTCGTTGCGTGACCGCAGCATCGGCAAGCGGTTCGCATCCGACGAGCGCATCACCTTCGCCGACGTGGCCGGCGTCGACGACGCGGTGGAGGAGCTCCAGGAGGTCAAGGAGTACCTGGCCGATCCCGAGCGCTTCGCCAAGATGGGGGCACGAGTGCCCCGAGGGATCCTGCTGTCGGGCCCGCCCGGATGTGGCAAGACGATGCTGGCCCGGGCGGTGGCGGGGGAGGCCAACGCCGCCTTCTTCACCGCCGCCGGCAGCGAGTTCGTCGAGATCTTCGTCGGGCAGGGGGCGTCGCGGGTGCGTGACCTGTTCGCCGAGGCCCGCTCGGTGGCGCCCGCCATCGTCTTCATCGACGAGATCGACGCCATCGGCGGGCGCCGGATGTCGGGGCGCTTCGCCGGCGAGCGCGAGGGCGACCAGACGCTCAACCAGATCCTCGTCGAGCTCGACGGCTTCGAGGCCCGCAGCGGCGTGATCCTGATGGCGGCCACCAACCGCCCCGACATGCTCGACCCCGCCCTGGTGCGCCCCGGGCGCATCGACCGCAAGGTGGAGATCACGCCCCCCGACCGGGCCGGGCGCCTGGCCATCCTCGAGCTCTACGCCAAGCAGCTGCTGCTGGCGCCCGACGTCGACCTCAGCGTGGTGGCTGCCCTGTCCCAGGGGTTCTCGGGTGCTGACCTGGCCAACATCATGAACGAGGCCGCCCTGCTCGCCACCCGCCGCAACCTGTCGTGGGTCACCATGGAGATGATCGAGGAGGGGATCGACCGGGCCATCCTCGGCGTGTCCTCCCGCGGGCACGTGATGAGCGACGAGGAGCGGCGGGTGGTGGCCTTCCACGAGGGCGGCCATGCCCTGGTCGCCCTCGTCCTGCCCGGCGCCGACCCGCCCCACAAGGTCACCATCCTCCCGAGGGGTGGATCGCTGGGCCACGCCACCACCATCGACGCCCACGACCGGGTCATGTCGTCCCGCTCCACCCTCATCGACCGCATGGCGGTGTCCCTCGGCGGCAAGGTGGCCGAGGAGCTGGTCTTCGGCGAGTCGGGCACTGGTGTGAGTGCCGACCTCGAGCACGTCGCCCGTCTCGCCCGGCGCATGGTGAGGCAATACGGGATGGCCGACGCCCTCGGACCCCTCGCCTACACCGACGACTGGGCTGAGCGCGGGCCGGCCTGGTCGGAGGCGTCGGGCCGCGTCATCGACGCCGAGGTCCGCCGGCTGGCCGAGGAGGCCGGTGAGCGGGCCCGCGAGGTGCTCGTGCGTCATCGCCAGGCGCTCGACGCCGTGGCCGAGGCCTTGCTGGCCAAGGAGACGCTGTCGGCCGCCGAGCTGACGGAGCTGGTCGGCGCGTTGCC
>DATAIT010000038.1 GCA_036262515.1 Acidimicrobiales bacterium
GGTGCCGACGGGCACGGCGGACGTCGTCGCCGCCGCTCGCTACGAGCCACGGTGATCCCATTGAACGCTTCTAAGGGTGGATCGCGGGGCGTCTTGCGAGTGCGGTGAAAGGACGAGTACCCGCCCGGGGGGCGCGTAGGCGGCCGTCTTCGCCGCCCGTCAATGTGTCCCCGAAGGCCGCTCGTGGGGTAAGTGTTCAGGTAGCCGGAACCGTCGGCGGCATCCATGGGTCGCCGTTGAAGAGCCGGACGAGGGCGTCGATGGCGGGGACGTCGTGCTTGCGGGTGGTGGATAGGTAGCTGCGTAGGTGGGCGAAGCGCTCGGCGCCGTGCTGGCTGCGGAAGCAGCCGGAGATCTTCCGGTGCAGCTTCGTGGGCCGCAGATCACGTTCCGCCTGGTTGTTCGTGAAGGCGACATCGAGGTCGTACATGTAGCGAAGGACGTGGCGACGGTGGTCGCAGAATGCGGTCACCAGGTTGTGCGAGCGCCGCTGGTAGTAGTCCCGCTTGCGCCCTTGGGCGGGATCGGGGTTGGCGGCCAGCCCCTCGGCGACGAGCGCGTCGTAGCGGGCGGCGAAGGCCCGCTGATGGACGGGGGCCAGTTGGCGCAGGCCGCGCCGGCGGGCGTCGTCGCAGGCCGAGTTGATCTCCACGAGCAGCGCGGCGAGGCCGGCCGCCCACGCCGTCTGGGTGGCGACGGCGGCGACGTCGGCGAGATCACGGAGCAGGTGCGCCCCGCACAGGCCGTGCTTGGCCTTGAGCTTCCAGTACATGGCCAGGCGGTCGTGGACGACCACGCCCCGGTAGCCCCGCAGCACGCCGGCCTCGTCGATGGCGTCGCCGCCTCGGGTGACTGATGCGTGGATGAGGGTGAACAGGGCGGTGGAGACCACGTGCATCCAGCACGTCTTGGTGCCCAGCCGGTCGGTGGTCTCATCGGCGTGCAGCACCGGCAGGCTGCGAAGGAGCGCCACCAGGGCGCCGATGAAGTCCCGCAGACGACGGGAGGCATCGCTGTAGATCCCATCGACGGCGCCGGTGGAGATGCCCAGGCCGAACAGGTCGGCCATGGCCTCGGCCACCCGGCGGGTGGGAAGGTGCTGGCGGCCGAGCAGGTAGGCGACGGTGGCCCGCACCCGGGGGCCGTAGCTCACCGGAGCCCGCACCCCGTCGGGGAAGGCGGCGACGCTGTCATGGCCACAACTGCACCGGCTGGTGTGGGCCCGGTGCTCGGTGACCAGCGGCTTCACCTCGGGAAGCTCGACGACCTGACGGGCGGCGTAGCCGGTGCTGGCGTCCTCGCCGAGGGTGGCACCGCAACCGTCGCAGTGCTGGGGCCGGTGGTCGATGACGGTGTCGGGGTCGGCGGACATCTCCAGACCCGAACCCTTGGCGCCCCGCTGCTTGCCCTTGGCGCGCTTCGCCCCCGCGCCGGCCTGCGTGCGTTTCTTGCGCTCCTCCGCCTGGCGCTGACGCTCCGCGGCGGTGTCGCGCGACGGTGGCTTGCCGGAGTTCCCCGAGTTCTGGCCCGCGTGGCGCTCCAGCTCGGCCACTCGCGCCTCGAGGCGCTCGTTCATCTTGCGCAACGACGCGATCAGCTCGGCCTGGGCCGCCACCAACGCCGCCAGCTCGGCGATGCGGGCCTCGTAAGCCTCGATCCGCTCGGCATCGTCTCGCACATAACAACTTTCGCGACCACCTCGCGCGTTTCCTGCCTATCGGCCGAAACTTCTTCCCAGCCTCCTCACCACGGCTCAGGAACCTGAACAGTTACGGGCAGGCTGTGGAGGATCGCCCCTGGGATCTCCCGATCGAGCGGTGTGGAGGCGAGGACCGCTTCCAGGTCGGGATCGAAGCGCACCACCACCCGGCCGAGTCGCCAGGGC
>DATAIT010000039.1 GCA_036262515.1 Acidimicrobiales bacterium
CCAGGGCGAGGTCCCGATGTACCGGGACCTCCGGCCCGGCGACACGGGCGCCGACGTGCGGCAGCTGGAGGAGGCGCTCGTCCGGCTCGGTTTCCCACCGGGCAGGGTCGACGGCACCTACGACGTGTCGACGGAGGCGGCGGTCGACGCGTGGTACGACGCGGCCGGCTACGCCGCCCAAGGGCCGACGGACGAGCAGCGCGACGCGCTCCGGGCGGCCCGGGCGGCCCTGAGCTCGGCCGAGGACCGCTCCTTGCAGGCAGAGGAGAGCCTGGAGAAGGCGTCGCAGGGCGTGACGCCCAAGGACGTGGCCATGGCGGAGGCCGAGGTCAGGGCCGCCCAGCGGGAGCGGGCCCGGGCGGGCGACGAGCTCGATGCGGCCAGAGCCGACGCGGCATCGGCGGCGGCGGCGGCCGTCGCGGCCACGGCCGAGGAGGACGCCACCCGGCGGCGCGCCGAGGAGCAGGTGGCCGCGGCCCAGGCGGCGGTGGCCGATGCCGAGCGAGTGGTCGAGGCCGCCGCCGACGGCCCCGACAAGGATGCCGCCGAGTCGGCCCTTCAGCAGGCCCGGCGCGCCCTCGACGAGGCCCGGCGGTCCGGGGAGGGGGCCCTGGCCAACGCCGCCGCCTCGACGCGCCAGGCGGAGGAGATTGCTCTGAAGGCGACCCGAGACGTGCCCGACGCGGCCCGGATGGTCGAAGCGGCCGACGACAAGCTCACCCTCGCCCGTGTCTCCCTCGAGACCCTGCGGACGCCGCCCGACACGACGACCGCCCGCGCCATGGCGGCCAAGGCCGAGCGCGACCTGGCCGACGCACGCCGACAGCTGAGCGAGCTCGACGGCGAGGTCGGCGTCGTGGTCCCCGCCGACGAGGTGCTGTTCTTCCCGGCCCTCCCTCTCCGCGTCGACGAGCCCAAGGTGGTGCGCGGCGACGACGGGACGAAGGAGGTCATGGTGGCCAGCACGTCCCGCCTTGCCATCGACGCGTCGGTGTCGATCCCCGACGCCGCCCTCGTCAAGGTGGGCGACAGGGCCGCGGTCCGGTCGACCGAGCTCGGCATCGAGGTCACCGGCATCGTGAGCGAGCTGGCGTCCAAGCCGGGCACCGACGGGGTGGACGCGCAGAAGGTGTACATGGAGGTGGTCCCCGAGGAGCCGCCCGCCGAGCTGACCGGGTCGTCGGTGCGGCTCAGCATCGCCGTGCGGTCGACCGGGGGGGACGTGCTGGCCGTGCCCGTGGCTGCACTGTCGGTCGACTCGGACGGCGCGTCGAGGGTGCAGGTCGCGGAGGCGGGAGGGCGCACCCGGACGGTCGCCGTCGAGCCCGGTCTGTCGGCTCAGGGCTTCGTCGAGGTCACGCCGACCGGCGGGAAGCTCGCGGTCGGCGACCGTGTGGTGGTGGGCACGTCGAGCTCGGGTCGTTCCGGGAGCGGGTCGAGTGCAGCGCCCTCGACCGGCGACGGGGCCCGCACCTCGGCGCCGCCGGCGGGAGCGGTCGGGCGTGGCTGAGCACGCAGTGGCCGGGCTCCCGCCCGTGGCCGAGCTCCGGGACGTGTGGCGGACCTTCCCCAGCGAGCCCCCGGTGCACGCGCTGCAGGGAGTCGATCTGGTCGTGCGGCGCGGCGACTACGTGGCGGTGGTCGGTCCCTCGGGCTCCGGCAAGTCCACCCTGCTCAACATCCTCGGCTGCCTCGACCGGCCCACGGCCGGCAGCTACCTGCTCGACGGCATCGATGCGGCGACGCTGAGCGACGGTGCCCGGGCCGCCCTGCGGGGCCGGCGGATCGGGTTCGTGTTCCAGTCGTTCCACCTCCTCGCCCACCGCACGGTGGCCGAGAACGTGATGCTGGCCGAGCTGTACGCCCGCTCGGACCGCGGCGGCCGCCGGGCGCGGGCCGAGGCCGCGCTGCGCCGGGTGGGCCTGTCGCACCGGGTCGACTTCCTGCCGTCCCGGTTGTCCGGCGGCGAGCGCCAGCGGGTCGCCATCGCCCGTGCCCTGGTCGGTGGACCCAGCCTGCTGCTGTGCGACGAACCCACCGGCAACCTCGACACCCGCAACACCTCGGCCATCCTCGAGCTGTTCGACGAGCTGCGGGCGGACGGGCTCACGCTGGTCGTCATCACCCACGACGAGCAGGTGAGCGGCCGGGCGGCCAGGACCGTCCACATCGTCGACGGCCGCCTGTCGGAGGTCGACCCGGCGGCCGCAGGGAGGGCGGTCCGATGACGCGGTCTCCCGCCCCCGGCGACCAGGCGGACCGGTCGGCACAGGAGCGTCGCGACGGAACCGATCCGCCGGCCGGTCCGGTCCCTTCGGGCGGCGGGCTCCGGTCGGGCCCAAGACGGTTCGGCCGCCCGAGGCGGTCGGGGGTGGTGGTCAGCGGGCTGGCCGCTCCTCGTATGGCGGTCCGCGACCTGGGCGCCGAGGCGCTGGCCGGTCTGCTGGCCCGTCCCGGCCGCGCCCTGCTGACGGCGCTGGGCACGGTGCTCGGCATCGCCGCCCTGGTGGCGACGCTGGGCGTGTCCCGCACCGCCGGGAGCCAGATCGTGGGCCGCTTCGACGAGCTGGCCGCGACCCAGGTCGTGGTGAAGCCGGCCGGTGCCGACCAGCCCGGCGCAGGCAACTCCGGCATCACGTCGGTGATCCCCTGGGACGCCGGCGAGCGGCTGGTTCGCCTCAACGGGGTCGTGTCGGCGGCCACCCTGTCCGACGTCGACCTCGGCGGCGCGCTCGTCCGTGCGGTGCCGGTCAACGATCCCACCGGGCAGCGGGAGCTGGCCATGACGGTGCGATCGGCGTCACCGTCCATCCTCGACGCGCTGCGGGGCCGGCTGGCCACGGGGCGCACGTTCGACGCCGGCCACTCGGCCCGAGCCGACCGGATCGTCCTCCTCGGGCGGGGAGCGGCCGAGCGGCTCGGTATCTCACGCGTCGACAATGCGCCGGCCATCTACATCGGTGAGCACCTCTACACCGTCATCGGCATCGTGGAGGACGTGCGCCGGAATCCCGCCGTCCTCAACGGGCTCATCATTCCCGACGGGACGGCGCGCCATGAGTTCGGGCTGGAGGCACCGGCGGCCGTCTACGTCGACACGCGGGTCGGGGCGGCCACGCTTATCGGCAACCAGGCGCCGCTGGCCCTCAGCCCGAACAACCCCGACCTGCTGTCGGTGTCGGCTCCGGGTGAGCCGAGGCGGGTGCGCAGCGACGTCGAGGGGGACGTGAACTCGCTGTTCCTGGTGCTCGGCGGCGTGTCCCTGCTCGTCGGTGCGGTCGGTATCGCCAACGTGACGCTCGTCAGCGTCCTTGAGCGGGTGGGCGAGATCGGCCTGCGCCGGGCCATGGGCGCCGCCCGCCGGCACATCGCCGCCCAGTTCCTGACCGAGAGCATGGTGCTCGGACTGGTGGGCGGTGTGGTGGGGGCCAGCCTCGGCACGCTGATCATCGTGGGCATCTCGGCTGCCCGGTCGTGGACGCCCGTGTTGGACAGCTCGCTCGCCCTGGCCGCTCCGGTGGTGGGCGGCGTCGTCGGGCTCCTGGCCGGCGTCTACCCGTCGCTTCGCGCCGCGTCCCTGGAGCCGGTGGAGGCGCTCCGGTCGGGGACCTGACCTTCTCCGCTGCCGGACCGCGGCCGCAGAGGTCGGGCCCGGCCGTGCTCAGAACCCGGACACGCCCCGGGCCACCACCGCCGTGCCGGCCAGCACGATCAGACCGGCCGTGGCCAGAGGGACGAGACGGCCGGCGGCGGCGGCCCCATTGCCGCGCCACCGCCAGCTCCGCCGCTCGAACAGGCCCCGGGCCCGGAGGAGAAGCAGGCCGGCGCCGGTCAGCGTGGCCGCCATGCCGACGCCGTAGGCCAGCACGAGAGCGACGCCGAGCCACACCCGACCCAGGGCGATGGCCCCCAGCAGCACGATGAGCGCCGACGGTGTGGGCACCATGCCGCCCGCCAGCCCCAGCACGAGCAGCGACCGCCAACCGACCTGTGCCCCGCCGGCGCCGGCGACGACGTGGCTGTGCACCATCCCGCCGTGCGCGTGCTCGTGCCCGTCGCCGGCGTGGGCGTGGGCGTGCTCGGTGTGGGCATGGGCGTCCGCCGGAGCAGGACGGTCGGCCACGGCCCGGCGCTGGCGAACAGCAGCGAGGAGGAGACGCATCCCGATCGACGCGAACAACACGCCGCTGGCGACGGTGAGCCACGGATAGAGCCGCTCGGGCGCGAGGATGCTCGACGCCGAGAGGATCAGGCCGAGGACCAACACCCCGAACGTGTGGGTGAGGGTGACGGAGGCCCCGATGAGCAGGGCCTGGCGCAGCGAGCCCCGTTGACCGACGAGGTAGGCGGCCATGACCGTCTTGCCGTGTCCGGGAGCGAAGGCGTGGATCGCGCCGAGCAGGGTCGCCAGCGCCAGGGCGAGGAGGACGAAGGGCGCGTCGACGTGCTGGCGACCGACCAGAGCCGTGAAGCGGGCCGTGAGCTGGTCGCCGGCCAGGGGCCGGGCGCCGCCCGGCACCGTCGAGTCGACGGCCGGGCCCGCGAGGGGGCCGCCAGGGGTCACGTGGAAGTCCGCTCGCGTGACGTGGAGCGGTGAGCTGAGCAGGTCGGTCGGATAGCGGGCGAGCCGGTGGCTCACGCTCACCGAGGGCACGTCCGAGCCCGCAACCGTGGTGCCGTCACCGATGGCGGTGATCTCGCGCCACCCGACCCGGCCGGGGAAGTTCATGTCCTCGTAGCGCACCGCGACCGGCTCGGAACCTGCGCGCCGCTGCGCCTCGAGCAGGCACGTGAGGCGCAGGGTGGGCAACCCGCCGGCGCCGTCGGCGTACGCCATCGCGCTCGATTGCACGGCGACCGCGGAACGTGCGCCCCCCACGTCGACACGCACGCCCGCGGCGAGGCGGGCGCACTCGCCGGCCGCCCACGCGTGCGTGCCGACGCGGCCCACTTCGCGCTTGGCCTGGACGGTCGGGAGCTCGGCGAGGTCGACCACGTAGTCGACGAGGACGTGGCGCGGCTGCACCCGCAGGCCGCTGTACACGTTGGTGCTGAAGTTCCCGAGGGGATGGGCCGACGCCGGCGCGGCTCCGGCCACGAGGACGACGAGCGCCATGGCCACGCCTGCACCGAAGCCGACGACATGCGAGAGGCGCCTGTGCCCGTCGCAGCGAAGGACGCGGCCGATCATCGGGGTCTGCATGCGGCTCTTCTTCGGCGGCGAAGGCGCTGGCGGATGGCCCATTGTCGGCAGGAATCCGCCGTTTGCCCCATCCAATCCGCCGCCGTGCGCCGGACTCAGGGGAAAGCAACCACTCGACGTCCACGGATTAGTACACATCCCGGCCGAAGCCCGGCGTCGATCATCGAGAGGAGCACCATATGGTTCGACCAGTCGCGCCCGGCCATCCGAAGGCCGGGAAGAGAGCAGCTCGTGCAATGGCGGCGGCGGGCGTCGTGACACTGACGCTCGGCGGGCTGTCCACGCTCGGTCCCGATGTCAGCGGGGCCTCGAGCCACAGGGAGGCGCCACTCGTCGCCGGAGACCCTCGCGTGGACAACACCGACGTGTATGCGTTCGTCAGCCCGGACAAGCCTGACACCGTCACCCTCGTCGCCAACTGGATTCCGTTCGAGGAGCCGAACGGCGGCCCGAACTTCTATCCGTTCGCGACCGACGCCCGCTACAACGTCAACATCGACAACAACGGCGACGGCAAGGCCGACGTGGCCTACTCCTGGGTCTTCGCCGACCACTACCGGGACGACGCCGGCCAGTTCCTCTACAACACCGGTCCGGTCAAGAAGCTCGACGACCCGAACCTGAACTTCTACCAGACCTACACGCTCACCCAGACGGTGGGCGGCGAGTCGAAGGAGCTGGTGAAGGACGCCATTGCCGCTCCGTCGCTGGTGGGCCCGGCGTCGGTGCCGGATTACGGGACCATCCGCAATGAGGCGATCAAGCAGCTGCCGGACGGCGGGCAGACCTACGTGGGTCAGGCCGACGACCCGTTCTTCCTCGACCTGCGCGTCTTCGACCTCCTGTACGGGACGAACCTCAAGGAGGCCGGGCAGGACACCCTGTCGGGCTACAACGTGAACACCATCGCCCTGCAGGTGCCCAAGGCCAAGCTGGCGGCCAAGGGCGATGCCGCCGGCAACCCGGTGATCGGCGTGTGGAGCACGACCGAGCGCAAGGGTGAAGACGTCAGCGGTGGCGGCGGCGCCGGCTTCAAGCAGGTGTCGCGGCTGGGCAACCCGCTGGTGAACGAGGTCGTCGTCCCGCTCAAGTTCAAGGACGCGTTCAACGGCCTCACACCGGACAAGGACCACACCGTCCAGCCGGTCGTCGACAAGGTCCTCGACCCCATCGTGCCGAAGCTGGTCGAGAAGATCTACAGCCTGCCGGCGCCGGCCGCTCCTCGCGACGACCTGTTCGAGATCTTCCTCACCGGCATCTGCAAGGAGTGCAAGGCGCCTGACGGAAAGGTCGCTCTCCCGATCGACCTCAACTCCCAGAGCATGAACAAGGACGGGCTCAAGGGCGACGACTTCGTCCCGGCCGAGGAGCTGCGCCTCAACATGGCGATCGCCCCCACGGCCAGCCCCAACCGCCTCGGCGTGCTGGCCAAGGACCTGGCCGGGTTCCCGAACGGACGTCGCCTCACCGACGACGTGGTCGACATCGCGCTCCAGGCCGTCGAAGGTGCCGCCCAGACCGGTCAGCTCGTCCCGGCTCTCGCCAAGGGCGACGTGGTGGACGGGAACGACGTCGGGTTCGGATCGTCGTTCCCCTACGTCGCCCTGCCCCACAACGACGGCGTGAACGCCAAGAACTCGCAGTCCCGTTCGGCGAGCGTGGCCTCGGTCAACGCGTCTGCGGCCTCGGGCGCCGGGACGGAGTCGGCGGCCCCTGCGCCTTCCGGTGGCGTGGCTGCCGGGTACGGCGGTGCCGCACGTGACGGGTCGCTCCCGCTCCTTCCGCTCTCGGCGGCGGTGGCCGGCATGCTGGTCGCCGGCGCAGGAGCCCTCACGATGCGCAGACGGCTGCCGCGCGACGCGTGAACGCCGTCACAGCAGGGCCGGGGACGGACCGGGCAGCCAGCGCGCTGCCCGGTCCGCCGGGCACGGCGAGACGGGGCGCGTGGCGGGCACTCCTCGGTCTCCTCGTGGTCACTGCCGCCGGCGACGTCGGAGCGGTGCTGACCGTCGGCTCGGCCAGCGCACACGCCCGCACGGCGGGGGTCCCGGGCGGCGCCGTTGCGGGTGCCGGCGCCGGGGGGGCGCACGCCCGTACCGAGGTCTCCGGGCCGGATGCGAGGACCCTTGCGGCAGGAGCGCCGGCCGGTCCGGCCGGCGGGTCGGCCCAGCCCGTCTCGCTGGAGATCCCGTCCATCGGTGTGCGGACCCCTCTCGTCGGGGTCACCCTCGGATCGAACCGTGAGCTGGCCGCGCCCGACCCCGGGACGGCGGGGTGGTGGTCGCAGGGCACCGTGCCCGGCGAGACCGGGCCAGCCGTGGTCGTCGGGCACGTCGACTCGAGAACGGGACCGGCGGTCTTCTTCCGCCTTCGGGAGCTCCGGCCCGACGATCTCATCCGGGTGTCGAGGACCGACGGAAAGGTGGTGACGTTCACGGTGCAGAGCGTGCAGCAGTACCCCAAGCGAGACCTGCCCACGGCGACCGTCTACGGGCCGACACGCACGCCATCCCTGCGCCTCGTCACCTGTGGCGGCCGCTTCGACAAGCGGCAGCACAGCTACGACGACAACGTCGTCGTGTTCGCCGGCGTGCCGGCGCCAGGCCCGGCAAGGGGTCGGGCGTGACGGCGCGCACCAAACGGCGGTGGCTGCCGGTGGCGTTCTTCGTGCTGGCCCCGCTGCTCTTCCTCGCCGGCGCGATAGGAATGGCACCCCACACGAGGTCGTCCGGCGCCCCGGGCGGCGTCGAGGACCCGGTCGTGGTGTCGCCCGCCGGCGCCGGCATCGACGCCTCCATCGCAGCCCTCCAGGCCCGGCTTCGCCGGGTTCCCGAGGACGCCGCTGGTCTCGCCTCGCTCGGGTTGGCGTATGTGCAGAAGGCCCGGGTGTCGGTCGACCCCGCCTACTACGGCAAGGCCCAGGCCGTGCTCGATGCATCCCTGCGGATCGACGACCAGGACAACTTCGCCGCCGCGTCGGGAATGGCCGCGCTCGCCGCCGCCCGCCACGACTTCGAGCGAGCACGCCAGTGGGCGGAGCGCGGTCTCGCCGTCAACTCCTCGAACGCCACCCTCTACGGGGCGCTGGTCGATGCGCTCACCCAGTTGGGTCGCTACGACGAGGCCCTTGCCGCGACGCAGCGAATGGTCGACCTGCGCCCGGACAGCGCGTCACTGGCGCGGGTGTCGTACTCCTGGGAACTGCGAGGTGACGGCGACCGCGCTCGAGCCGCCATGCAACGAGCCCTCGACGATGCCACCACGCCCGCCGACCGCGCATTCGCGCGATATCACCTCGGTGCGCTGGCTCTGGCCAGGGGTGACGCCGACGAAGCCATCCGCCAGTACGACGCAGGGCTGCGTGCCGATGCGGCGTATCTCGCGCTGTACGAGGGTCGTGCGAGAGCCGAGGCCGCCCTGGGCCGGAATGACGACGCGCTGCGGGACTTCGCCCGCGTGACGGATGCGATCCCCGAGCCGAGCTACCTGATCGAGCACGGCGAGCTTCTCGAGTCGCTCGGTCGGGTCGACGAGGCGCAGGCGCAGTACGCGCTGTTCAATGCCGAGGAACAGCTCTTCCGAGCGAATGGGGTGACCCTCGACGTGGAATCAGCCCTGTTCCATGCCGATCACGGCGACCCGAAGTCGGCACTGGCGGCAGCCGAGGCGGGCATCAGGTCCCGGCCCTTCCTCGACATGGAGGACGCCTATGCCTGGGCGCTGCACGTGAACGGGAACGACACCGAGGCGCTCGAGTGGTCGACGAAGGCCCGCCGCCTCGGGACCCGGAGCGCTCTGTTCCTCTACCACGCCGGCATGATCGGGGAGGCGCTCGGCCAGTTCGACCAGGCCCGCACCGATCTGTCCGCTGCGCTCGGGATCGACCCCCACTTCAGCCCCCTGCACGCACCGGTGGCCAGGCGCGTGCTGGCCGCCCTCGTCGCGCGACCAGGGTGATCCTGCGTCAGCTCGCGGCGAGGACGTAGGACGCGGGCGCCGGAAGCTCCACGGAGGAGGATGCGCCCGGGAAGTAGGCGCGCATCGACCCGCCGTGGCCGGCGAAGAAGAGCCAGCCGGATGTCACCGACCAGGTCGCTGCGGCAACCGGCTCTCCGTAGGGGACGCCCGACCCGGGAATCTGCATTCCCTCGGAGGTGGCGACGTTCACGATGACGAGCGTCGCCACCTGTTGGCCGGGAGGACGCTCCGGCGTCGTCGGTGCGACGAATGCGGCCAACCGGTTCCCGTCGGGGGAGATGGCGCCGCCGCGTATCCAGCCCGTGCCGGGCGGCGGTTCGACGACGCGATCGAGGCCGCTGGCCACATCGGTGAGGTGCAGCACGCAGTCGCCGGCGCACTCACCGCCAGGTGTCGAGTACCAGGCCAGCAGCGAGCCGCGACCGTCGGCAACTTCGCCGGCCACACCGAGGAACCGGGCGGTGGTGAGCCTTTCGAGGTCGTACAGCTCGAGGACGCGGTCATCGGGCCGCTGGAGCACCAGAAGCGCGCCCACGTTGGCCACGAGACGAGCGCCTTTCGGCAGCGCGATGCGCGAGCTGCGAGCCAGGCCGTCCAGTGCGAAGAGTTGCACCTCGGCACCGGCCGGCGAGCCGGCGACCACCCACAACAGAGCCCGGTCGGCGCTGGCGACCACGGCGTCCGCGGCCCCGAGTGGTTGGCGGATCAGGCCTCCGTCTTGCAGCGTGACGCTCCAGGCTGTCCCGCCGTCGGCGACCACGAACGAACCCGCCACCGAGATCACCCTGGACGGGTAGGCGTCCACCGGGCCGTCGACCAGGGCCGGCCCGTCCTGCCCGAGGTCCACGACGGCCAGTCGGCCATCACCGTCGCGATAGGCGAGCTTGCCTCGCCGCGGGCCCGCCGGGACGGGGGACGGCGGCTGCGACGAGACGACTGGCGAGTCGCGGGTCGTCGTCGTCGTGCCGTCGTCGGCGAGCTGAGAGCGGTCCGGAGAGGTCATGGTCACGGCAACGATCGACACGACGACCACGCCGGCGGCGACGATTGCCGTTCGCACCCCGGGTCGACCGATCGATCTGGACGCCGATCGAACCGGCGCGACCGGCGGCGCGGCGTCGAGCGGGGCGCCGCACTCCGGGCACCGGGCCGCCCATTCCGACACCACCGTCGTGCAGCCTGGACACTGGACCACGACACCGTTGTACCCGAGCGTCACGACGACAGGTCGGACGCGATGCGCGATTGCCATTCGCCGTCTGCGAATTGAGCGACCGGCGGCTCGACGCCGTTCACAGGAAGCTCCGCGTCGGCACACAGCCAATCCGACGCCCGCAAACGCAAGACTCTCGATGTGCCCGACCCGCCACGTTTCCCGCCGGCGTAGGAGCACGACCTCCAGCGCCAGACCCTTGTTCCCGACGATCGATGTTCCGCGAGAGGAAAGAGCGATGACACGCTTCGACGTTTCCGGCGACGGTCCCCACGACCACGACCTCGGACTGGCCCACGATCTGTCGACGCTGCTGGGGCGCAGGCATGCCCTGAAGCTGCTCGCCGGTGCCGCCCTCGTGACGGTCGGCGCGTGTGGGAGCGACGGCAAGAACGACAAGACGGCGTCGAGCGCGACGTCCACCACGTCGGACGGCTCCTCGTCCTCGTCGACGGTGTCGGGTAGCAGCGGATCGACGTCGTCCACGCCCTCCGCCACCGGCGCAAGTTGCGAGACGATCCCCGACGAGACGGCCGGCCCGTATCCCGGTGACGGGTCCAACGGTCCCGACGTCCTGAGCGAGACCGGCATCGTCCGCAGCGACATCACCAGGAGCTTCGGTGGCTCCACAACCAGGCCAGAGGGAGTCCCGCTGACGGTGAACCTGGTGATCCTCGGCCGGAGCGGCGGGTGCAAGGCGATGGCCGGCGCCGCCGTGTACCTGTGGCACTGCGATCGCGAGGGCCGGTACTCGCGCTACTCGCAGGGTGTCACCGGCGAGAACTACCTGCGGGGCGTGCAGGAGGCCGATGCCGGCGGTCGGGTGACGTTCGAGACGATCTTCCCCGCCGCCTACTCCGGACGCTGGCCCCACATCCATTTCGAGGTCTATCCGACCTTGGCACAGGCCACGTCGCAGCGGAACAAGCTGGCTACCTCGCAGCTGGCTCTTCCCGAGGACGCCTGCAAGGCGGTGTATGCGACGGCGGGGTACGAGCAGAGCGTCCGCAACCTGGCCCAGACGTCCTTGGCGCGCGACCTCGTCTTCGGCGACGGGAGCTCCCAGCAGCTCGCCACCATGTCCGGCGGCGTCGGTGCCGGGTTCACGGCCGAGCTCTCCGTACCGGTCTAGAGGTCTAGAGATAGGAAGCGGCGGCCCTCGGCGCGAGGCGGCACCCCGCCGCTCAGGACGGGAGCTCCCCCGCACCGTCGAACAGTTCGAGCCCGAGCGCGGCGATATCGGCCAGCGCGTCGCGGTAGTCGCCTCCCCACTCGTCCCGGCTCGATGCCAACAACATGGCGGCGGCCATCAACGACGCAGCGACGTCGGGCGTCACCGCCACTCCGATCTCGGCCAGCCGGTCCCGCAACGCGCCGGCGCGCACGGCGGTTTCGGCGCGCTCCCAGCACTGGGCGTCGGCCACCTGCGTGCGAAGGATGGCAACGAGCCGCTCGCGCCCCTGCTGCGAATCGCGTCCAGACACCGCCCACCGTCCAGCGTTTTGTCGATCTGCGCGGAGGGTACCACGGACACGACGTGTCGCAGCTCCTGCTTCGGCGTCGTACCTCCTACGCCCACCGCCTCGAGTCAGGATGCCACCCATGACCAACCAGACGCGTGTTTCCATTCCCGGCTACGTCACAGGCACGTGGTCCATCGATCCCGTGCACAGCGACGTGTCGTTCACGGTCCGCCACATGATGGTCTCGAAGGTTCGCGGCAAGTTCCACGGTGTGAACGGCTCGATCGTGCTCGCAGCGGATCCCCTCGAGTCCGAGGTGACCGCCGAGATCGACATGGCGAGCATCGACACCGGCAACGAGCAGCGCGACGAGCACATCCGCTCGGCCGACTTCTTCGAGGTCACGAGATACCCGACGATGACCTTCCGATCCACCGCCCTTCGCGCCGAGGGCGACGGCTTCGTCGTCACGGGTGACCTCACCCTGCGCGGCGTGACGAGGCAGGTCGATCTGCAGCTGGAGATGAACGGGTTCACCAAGGATCCCTTCGGCGGCACGCGCGCCGGGTTCACGGCTGTGGGCCAGATCAACCGACGCGACTTCGGCATCACGATCGACATGCCGATGGACGGCGGCGGCGCCGTGGTGGGCGACAGGATCCAGGTCCTCCTCGAGATCGAGGCCGTGCTGGCCCAGCCCGCTCCGGAAGCGATGGCCAGCTAAGAGCGGAAGGACGCCCGGCCCTGGGGAACAAGTGTTCCCCAACTCACCGGTCCCCCCGGGTACACTCGGCATTGCCTACGCTCCAGCAGGGCGCGAGGGGACCGCACAGTGGCCGAGCAGAGACGCACGTCGACATCCAACTTCGGGGTGAGCCGGCGCGAGGCGCACGACGCCTCGCAGTTCTACGCCCGGTTCCGAGCGCCCGAGATCACCGACGACGACATCGTGGCGGCTGCTCCCGAGGTCGATGACGGGTGTTTCGAAGGAGACATCCGCCAGCGTGACGATCTGCCCGACCGCTCCGTGGCGCTGGTCGTCACGTCCCCCCCGTACTTCGCCGGGAAGGAGTACGAGGAGGCCCTCGGACAGGGCGAGATCCCCGCCTCCTACGGCGAATTCCTGGCCATGCTGCGTGACGTGTTCTCCGTGTGCGTCCGCAAGCTCGAACCGGGTGGGCGCATCGCGGTGAACGTAGCGAACCTCGGTCGCAAGCCCTACCGGAGTCTGTCGGCAGACGTCATAGGCATCCTCCAGGACGACCTCGGATTGCTGCTCCGAGGAGAAGTCTTGTGGCAGAAGGGCGAAGGGGCGACCGGGAACTGCGCGTGGGGTTCGTTCCGAAGCGCAGCCAATCCCGTGTTGCGTGACATCACCGAGCGCGTGGTCATCGCCAGCAAGGGCCGGTTCGACCGCGCCAAGTCCACCCGGCAACGGGCTGCGGAGGGGTTCCCGCACGAGAACACCCTCACCAGCGACGAGTTCATGTCGGCCACGCTGGACGTCTGGCACATCGAGCCGGAGAGCGCTCGGCGGGTCAACCATCCGGCGCCGTTTCCGGTGCAGCTGCCGGAGCGCCTCATCCACCTCTACACGTTCCGCGGCGACATCGTCCTCGACCCGTTCATGGGTTCGGGTTCCACGCTGGTCGCCGCCTCGCGGACCGGTCGTCGGGGTGTCGGGTACGACACGGATCCCTCGTATGTCGCCACGGCGCGGCAGCGGATCCGGCAGGCGGCCGACCATCAGGCGCAGCGCCCGGCGCCGGGCGACGCACCGGTCGGGACGCTGAACGTCCAGACGTCCGATCTCGACGAGGCCGACCACTTCCAGGCGCGCGCCACCAAGGAAGGGAAGGCGTCACAGGCGATTGCGTCCAAGGTGCTCGAGGACGCCGGATTCCGCATCACCCACCGCAACTCGAAGTTGCGGGGGACGGGAGTGTTGATGAACCTCATCGCTGTCGACGCGGATGAGCGTCCCTGGTACTTCGACGTCACCGGTGCGTTCACCACCACTCGCGGTGGCCTGCTGCGCACCGACTCCGTCTGGAAATGCCTCGGGCGAGCGCATGTGGTGCAGAACAAGGTGAACGCGGGGCAGGTGGAGAACACCCCACTGGTGTTCCTCACGTCCCACCTTCCCAAGAAGGGCAGCGAGGGTGACGTGGCGCTCCGCGCTGCCGGCCCCGACGCGTTCTTCGACGCCGTCGCCATGCTGTCCGACGACGGTCGACGCCGCCTGGCTGCCTACGCAGGGGGAGGATGTCTCCGCCCCCTTCCCGGGTTCTGGAGCGGCCGCGACATCGAACGGTTGGGATAGGCCCAGACGTACGCTCGCGGCATGGACCTTGCCTACGCAGTGGTTCACGACGAGCCACCCCAGGTCTACGCAGCTGAGAATGCCGACGTCCTCCAGTTGGTGATCGCCTTCGAGGCCGTCGCTCGGACACCGGCTGCCACGCTCGCCCCCGACACCTTGCAGGCGCTGCGTGACGCGCTCCTCGAAGAGCGATGGGGTGACGCCGTCGAGCTGTGGATGCGGACGTCCGGCACGGTCGTGGACGTGTACCCCGACGGGCTCAAGGTCTGGACGGCCGGGCTGATCCAGGCCGACATCGCGAACGTCCGCCTCCAGTTCACGCCACTGTTCGCAGACTGATGCCCCGGTCACTTCGCGAGCTGGACGTCGAGGAACGCCTCGCCATCATCGCCGCGATCCACATCGAGGCCGAGGCCGCCGGCTGGCACACCCTCGGTCGGGGACAGCCGCACGATGCCGTAGACCGACTGCCGGCAGGGGTCGACGCGGCCTCGCCGCCGCACACTCGCCGGCTGCTTCTTTTCCGGGTTGGCGACACCCCGTGTCGTGTGGCCGACGAAGAAGGGACCGCCTGTTCCAAGGGTGCGCGGCCGAGGCTGCATCCTCAATGCCGATCCGCCCTCCCTGATGGTGCCGCAGCTGCCATGCTGGCGCGCGTGGGCCTCATCGGGACGCATCACGCAGCATTGTCCGTGAAGGACATCGACGCGAGCATCGATTGGTATCGCCGCGTGCTCGGCCTGGAAGAGACGTTCCGCCAGGAGTCGGACACCCGCCGCGCCGTGGTCATGCGGTTCCCGGGCCTTCGGGGGACCCTGGGACTGGTGCAGCATACGGACGCCGGCATCGGTTTCAGCCCGCGCAACGTCGGCCTCGACCACCTCGCTTTCGCCGTGGAGTCCGCGGAGGAGCTCTGGGCATGGCCGGACAGACTTGAGCAGCTCGGTGTCTCACACGCGCCGGCGGTGGAGACGCCCTTCGGGGGCATGCTGCACTTCCAGGACCCCGATGGGATTGCCCTCGCGCTGTTCTGGGAGCGTGGCCTGACGGGCGCCCCGGGCTGAGGTTCCCTGGGACGGCCGGGCGGGTTCGTCTCTGCCAGCATGGCGCCTTGACTTCCCTCGAGGAACCCGAGCCCGCCCCGGCCGCCCACACCACCCCGACCGTGCTCGTGCTCGCCGGCGTCCCCACGTCGCCGGGCGTGGGCAGCGGTCCGGTCGCGCACCTTCCGGCCGGGGGACCGCCGGGGCGCCCGGGCAGTGTCGTCGTGGCGGCCGACGTGACCCCGGCGCAGATGGCGGTTCTCACCCCGGCGACGGTGGCGGCGGTGGCGACGGCGGCAGGCGCTCCCCTGTCGCACGCCGCCATCCTGGCCCGGTCCCTGGGCCTGCCCGTCGTGACCGGTCTGGGTCCCGATCTCATGGCCATACGTCCGGGGACACCCGTTCTGGTGGACGGCGACGCCGGGACGGTGCACGTCGACCCGCCTGTCGCGCTGGTCCAGGCAGCCGCGGCCCGCGCCGTCGCCGACCGAAGACACCTGGAGGACGCCGTCCGCCGGGCGATGGCGCCCGCCGTCACCTGTGAGGGGTGCACGGTCCCCGTGCTCGTCAACGTGGGCGACGCCGCCGAAGCCCGGACCGCCGTCGCCGGCGGGGCTGACGGCGTCGGCATGCTCCGCACGGAGTTCACCTTCCTGGACCGCGCCGACGCGCCCGCCGAGGACGAGCAGTACCGCGCATACCACGCGGTCGCCGACGCCATCGGCGTCCGCCCGCTGGTCGTCCGCACGCTCGACCTGGGCGCCGACATCCCGGCGTGGGGCAGCGCCGACGAGCCCAACCCGGCACTGGGCAATCGCGGCGTCCGCTTCAGCCTCGCCACGCCCCGACTGCTGGAGACGCAGCTGCGGGCCATCGCCCGCCTCGCCGCCGACCGACCGGTTCGGGTCATGTTCCCGATGGTCACCACCGTGGACGAGGTGCACGCGGCCCGCGCTTGCCTCGACCGCATCGCCGGCGTCGCCGGCACCCGGTCGCGCATCGAGGTCGGGATCACCGTGGAGGTGCCGGCCGCCGCCCTCACCGCCGATGCACTCGCGCCGCTCGTGGACTTCTTCGCCATCGGCACCAACGACCTGACCCAGTACACACTGGCGGCCGACCGGGCCAACGCGGCCGTGGCCGGCCTCGCCGACGGCATGCACCCGGCGGTGCTGCGCCTGATCTCCGAGGTCACCGCTGCCGGCGACCGCCACGGCCGGGCCGTCGAGGTGGTGGGCGAACTGGCATGCGATCCCCTCGCCGTCGGCTTGCTCATCGGCCTCGGCGTGACCGAGCTCTCCGTGCGGCCCAACGCCGTGCCCGTCGTGAAGCAGGCGGTCCGCACCATCCGCCTCGACGGGGCGCGAGCCCTGGCAAAGACGGCTCTCGACGCCACGTCGGCCACCGCCGTGCGGCGGCTGTGCCTCGACGCTAAGGGATGATCAGGAGCGGCCGCCCCGGTCGTAGGGTGGCCGCCATCGCCGCCACCCTGCACTCATGGACAGGCCCGTCGCCGGCCGCCGACCAGCTGCGAGACCTGCTCGATGACGCAGGTGCAAGGTCCGTGAGCACGTGGGCCAACGACGCAGGATTCCGGTACGACTGGCACTCGCACGGCTATCACAAGGTGCTGTTCTGCGTCTCCGGGTCGATCGTCTTCCACACGCGCGACGGCGACCTCGCGCTCGGCCCCGGCGACCGCCTGGACGTCGAACCCGGCACCGACCACGCCGCCACGGTCGGACCCGACGGCGTCCGGTGCATCGAAGGAAGCCGATAGTCAGCTCGTCTACATGGAAGCCGGCTACGGCGTACATGGATCGTCGTCGGTCTCCGGTGCAGGGTCGGCTCCGCCTCGACCAGCCGTAGCGGCCGCCTCGCACGCGGCGCGATCCTCTGCCGTGGTGGCCGGCGGCGCGTTGGGCTCCGTTGTCGCCGTTTCGCCTTCGGCGGGATTGACGAGGACCGCGGTGGTTCCACCCGCTGCGGCTGGCGGCACAGCCGTCGGGGGACTCGCCGCAGCAGGCCCCGTGGTCGAGGACCTCGGCGGAGCGGTGACAGCGTCGGTGACGGCGCCCTGCCTCTCATCCCATTCTGCTGCCGGCGCCGCCACCGTGGAGGTCGTCGTGGCTTCGACGTCGGATCCCTTCTCATCGTTGACCGACCCGGCGAGACCGATAGCCACGCCCGTCAAGAGGAACGCAATCGCCAGCCCAGTCACCACTGCGGTGGTCCGCCTTCGAGTTCCCTCATTCGCGAATCGCCCGCTCGCGTGCATGGCATCTCCCCCCACATAGCGCCCGCCAACCGCAGGTCGAACCATAGACGCTGCGGGTCTCTGTCCGTTCGCCTGACTAGGCTCGCCGGCTCATGGTGCAAGAGGGGCGGCGCCGGCCCGTACGCCGAGCGTGGGCCCGCAAGCTCGCCGTCCTCGTCGTGTGCGCCGTGCTCGTCGGAGTGGGCGCCACCCTTGCGTTCGGCACGCTTCCCCGTGATCGCCCTCCCGACGCACACGTCGTCGGCGGCAATGCCCCGGTCAACCCACCGTCGAGCGTTGCGACCGGATATGTCGCGCAGAACTCCCCGGCCCTGGTGCTCAACCCGCGGGATCCGGCGAACCTGGCCGTGGCCAGCAGGATCGACCTGCCCCGGTTCTCCTGTGGCGTGCACGTCTCGTTCGATGGAGGCGGCACGTGGAGGCAGGCGCCGCTCGCGACTCCGCCCGACCAGACGATCGGCTGCTTCGCACCGGACGCCACCTTCGGCGCCGACGGAACGCTCTACGTGGCATTTTCCACCTTCGGGACTGTCCCCGGCCACGGCGTCGTGCAGAGTGGCGTCTGGCTGGTCACCTCGCGCGACGGCGGGCGCTCGTTCGCCGCACCCACCAGGGCAGCGGGTCCCCTGGCGTTCCAGGTCCGTGTGGCTGCGGACCCGAGCCGCCCTGCGCGCCTCTACTTGACGTGGCTCCAGGCGAAACGGGCGAGTCCTTGGGGTTTGGCGAGCGCCGGGAACCCGATCATGGTGTCACGCTCCGACGACGGGGGCGAGACCTGGAACGAGCCTGTTCAGGCCAGCGGGCCGCAACACCGGCGAGCAGTTGCGCCCGTTCTGGCGGTCGCCGGCGGTGACGACGTGCTCCTCGGTTACGTCGACGTCGGCGACGACCGGCTCGACTACGAAGGCGCGCACGAAGGACGGGGCGGCAATCCGTATGCGGGTCACTGGTCGATCGTGACCGCTCGGTCCTCGGACGGCGGAGCGACGTGGGGCGAGCGAGTGCTCAGCGACCGCCTCGTGCCCGTCGGCCGGTTCCTGCAGCTCTTCCCGCCGGTGCCCGCCCTCGCCGTCGACGCGACGCGGCGCCGGGCGTACATGGCGTTTCACGATGGCTCCCTCGGGGACCCCGATGTCCTGGTCTGGGCGTCGCCGGACGGTGGGCGGCATTGGGCACCCCCGACGCGTGCGAACGACACGCCGGCGAGGGACGGAACATCCCAGGTCCTTCCAGGTCTGGCCGTTGCCCCGAACGGCCGCCTCGACCTCGTGTACTACGACCGCCGGGACGACCCGCACGACCTTCTCAGCCAAGTGTCGTTCCAGTCGTCATTCGACGGTGGAAGGGAATTCGTACGAAGCGTTCCGTTGGCCGACAGACCGTTCGACAGTCGCATTGGTCTCGGCGCCGATCGGGACATGCCCGAGCTCGGTACCCGCCTCGGGATCGTAGCCACAGCGGCGGGGGCTCTCGCCGTGTGGAGCGACACCCGGGCCGGCACGGCGGCGACCGGAGAGCAGGATCTGGCGCGGGCGCTGCTGGCCGTTCGCGCTCCTCTGCAGGCCTCGATCGCCTGGCGTATCGCCGGATTTCTCGTTCTGACCGGCTTGGTCGCGGGGACGGTTTCCGCCCTCCGTCGCCAGTACTTTCGGCGCACGCGAAGAGCTGGGAATAGGTGGAGGGCCACACCTATCAGTTCTGCTTGACGCGACGGCTCCCCACCGGTACGGTTTCCAGTAAGGCTCGGCGGGCCGGAGATTGTCGGTACGCCCGTGGCTCGCTCGAGCCGACGGGGTCCGCTCGAGAGGGGGCAGTCGGTGAGGCTGCGGAAGATGCTGGTCCTCGGGTCGCTCGGCGGAGCCGCCGTCTTGGGCGTGGCCAGTTCCGCCTGGGCCTGTGGCGAGGTTGCCGGGGTCCACGCCAGCATCAGCGTGACGCCGGCCCGAGGGCCCGCCACCACGCTCGTCCACGTCACGGGCGCCACATTCGACGCTGAAGGGAACGTCGCCATCCGGTTCGACGACACGCCTCTGGGAATGTCGACGATCGACGACGATGGGCGGTTCGTGAGCGAGGTTCGGATCCCGACCGCATCCATCGGCCAGCACGCCATCGTCGCGGTATCCGGAGATCAAACGGCCGCTTTCCCCTTCGACGTCACGGAACCGGCCACGACCAGCACCGGTGCTCCCGGCGAGACAATCGACGATGGTGGGATCTCCGAGACCCGCACGAGCGGGCGTCTCGGACCGGTGGTGTCGGCCGTCGACCCACCGGCGCTGGCCGCCCCTGTGGCGGCGGCAGACGCGAGAGCTGCAGGACAGACCTCCGACCCCGCGCCGACAGGCGCGATCATCGCCGAGCAGGACACTGCTCGTTCACGACAGGACGGAGGCCTAGTGGCCGGTACCGGACCGCGAGGCGGGGGCGAAAGTGGCGACGCCGCCGGTGGCGGGCCACCGGATGGCGGCGGCGGGGTCGGGGCGGAGATCCGAACGAGCGTGAGTCCTCCTGCGGGCAGTGCCGAGGGCGACCTTTGGAGTGCGTTCGCTTCCGTGCGGGACGGCGACGCCCCGGCACGTGGGCTGGCGGGCCTGAACACGCCGGGCCGTGGCGCGGAGCCGTTCCCGCTCGCCGTTGGAGCCGGCATCGGCCTCATCGGGCTGCTCGCCCTCCTGGGCGGCTTTGCCACCGCGATGCTGGGCCGGCGGCCCGTCACCGCTCGTCACGACGGGAGCGGGCAGTGAGCGCGACGACGCGATGTTCGGTTGGCCAACGACACAAGGGGGATGGGATGCACACGGAACGACGTCTTCGGCGGACCGGCCGGATGTGGGTCTCTGCCGCTGCCGTGCTCGCGGTCGGCGTCCTCGCGGCCAGCGGTGCTTTTGCGTGCACTGGGACGCAGAACATCCCCACCAAGATCGTGAAGCCCCTGAGCAAGTCCGGGCCGTCCGGCACCCTCATCAAGGCGAAGGCGCCTCAGAGCAGCCTCATGCCCGTTGGGTGGAAGTTCGACCTGCTCTTCGCCGACTCGGCCCACCTCGCCGTCGACCAGGAATGCCACCATTCCGGCGTTCCCATCGGAGGACCGACGACATCGACCGCCGGCACCGTCGCCAACACGGGCAAGATCCCGGGGACTACCGGAAACGTCCCAGCCCTGACACCGGTCGGCCAGGCGGCCGTCTGCTTCGCCAGGACCGGGAACTACGGCGCGCTGAACACGCTTCCCGACTTCTTCACGGTCACCTGACGCGGCGTCGCCGAAGGCGACGGGTGGGCACTAGCCGACCCGCAGCTCGGAGCTCATCCCGAGCCGCGCGTGCTCGCGACCCGCGCCATCCTTGACGAAGCAGATGAAGGCGTAACGCCCGGGGGTGAGGTCGATGGCAAAGGAGCCTGTGGTGTCGGGCGGATGGACCGGTAGGTAGGCGACGCTCGGAAAGCCCATGCGCTCGGGACCCCGGAGCTGCTCGTCGATGCTGCGGGGCAGGTCCTCGGGGAGTTCCACGAGCACGATCTCGTGCGGTGACCGGCCGACGTTGCGGGCCCGCACCACGATCCTGCCTGCCACAGCGGCCGGAGTGTGGCCGAAGGCGAAGTCGCTCATGTCGACGTCGACGACGCTGGCCGGCACCGGCAGCTCGGGTGCCCGGACAGGACCACCGCAGGCAGCCACGCCGGCCGTGGTCGCCATCGCCACCAGTCGACGCGCCCGGCGACCGCCGGTCGGTGTCACGCCTCGGTCTCGGTGCTCTTGGCCGGGCGGCGGGAACGCCACAGCACGGCGCCGCCCAGCGCCGCAACGGTGCCGGCCGAGCCCAGCCAGGTGGCGAGCGGCCGGCCAGACGAGCGAGGCGCCGGGTTCCCCTCGTCGTCGAATACCACCCGGGTGGAGAACACATCCTGTTGGATCGTCTTGGCGAATGGCTTCACGCGGGTGTCCGTCCAGGCCGCTACGGCGCCCGACGCCTGGGCCAGCAGGCCCGTCCGCGACCCCCACTCGACCAGGCCGGCGGCGGCCGGCCCGACGTATGTCTGGCCCAGACGGGTGTCGGACATTTCGGTCGTGAGCTTGAGGTTCGGCGCGAAGGTGCGGCCGGCATCGGTGGAATACGTCAGGTACACGTCGTTCGAGACGTTGGCGGGATCATTCCGGCGGTCGTAGAAGACTGCGTCCACCCGGCCGCCCGGCGACACGTCGAGCCTCGGCTGGTACTGGTGGCGGCCGTCGCCGGCCCGGTCGTCGTTGAGACGGACGGGAGAGGCGAATCGCCCGCCGCCATCGGTCGATCGGGCGAAGAGGGCGTCCCAGTCGCCGTTGCGCGCATCGGTCCAAGCCGCGTACACCCGGTCGGCGCCGTCGACGGCCAGCGCCGGCGGTGGCATCGTGAAGATGAGCATCACCCGCTCGTTCGGCGTCACCTCGCCGTCGACCACCGTCTCACGTGCATAGCGCCGTCCGCCGTCGGCCGACGTGGAGAGAACGAGCGACCAGGATCCCTCGTAGGTCGGGCCTTCGAGTCCGTGATAGTCGCGGGCGTCGTCGCCCAGGTCGTAGAACAGCACATGCACGACGTGGTCGGGTCCGACGGCCACCGAAGGGGCCACGGGCCGGCGGCGGTCCCGTCCGCTCACCGGCACCGGCTTGGAGAAGGTCTCGCCGCCGTCGTCGGAGTATGCGGCGACGATGGGGTTGGGGCCCTCGGGGAGGCTCCCCAGGGTCGCCGGTTCCCGGGTCTGCAACCAGACCAGGTGCAGCCTGCCTCTCGATCCCGACTCGGCATCGACAACGAGTCGCACCATGTACTGGTCGGGCCCGAGCACTCTGCGCGGCGCGCTGAACGTGCGGGCCCGGTCCGTCGACACTGTGAGGAAGGCACCCATGGGCATGTTTCCGGTGCCATGGAGGCCGACGAAGAGGTAGTAGAGGCGGCCTTCCCCGTCGAAGGCGATCTCGGGGGCATAACACTTCTCCGCACCGGGCGGCAGCTTGCTCACCGGCTGGGCTGGGGCCCAGACGCGCCCGCCGTCGGCCGAGACGTGCAGCGAGCAACCGAAGTCCGGTCCGTCCACCCGACTGGCCAGCGCGACGAACCGACCATCGGTCGGGTCAGCCACCATCATCGGCGAGTTGTGGGCCATCTTGAGGCGCAGGTCGGACGCGGTCACCGGCATCTCCGGTAGTACCGAGGGCGGCTCGGTCACGGTGGCCACCGCACCCGCCGTCAGCGACATCCCGGCCGCAACCGCCGCCGCCCCGACCCCGAGCCAGCGGCGGCACGAGGGCGGCCGTTCGGGCAACCCGGCCTCCCGGTGCCCTCTCCATACCACCCTCCTGACAATAGGCGCGACAGACTTCTAACATGGCCTCACGAGGGAGCGGCGGCATGCCGAGGGGGAACCGCTTCGGATGCACGGGAACGCGTAGCAGGCGAGGTGAAAGCGAGCCAGCGGCGTCGGTCACGTGCGCTCACGGCTTGGTCCATCCTGGCGATCGTCGCCGCGGCCACGGTGCACCCTGTCGGAGGCGTGTCCACGGCGCTCGCCGGCGACGTCGGACCCGGCACGTGGACCCCCGTTGCACCGATGGGTGAAGCGCGGTCAGGCCACACGGCGACCACACTCGACGGTCCGCAGTGCCGGCGGACGCCGCCGGTGCCCGAGTACTGCGGCAAGGTGCTCGTGATCGGGGGGGCGTCGGCTGCGGCCGGAGCGTCGGCCGAGCTGTACGACCCGGTTGCACGTTCCTGGTCGGCGATCTCCGAGCCTGCTCACGCCCGCACCGGCCACACGGCCACGCTCCTCGATGGGCCACCGTGCCGTGTGGAACCGGCGCCTTCCTACTGCGGCCGGGTGTTGGTCGTCGGCTCGAGCACCACCGACAAGGCGGAGCTGTTCGACCCGGCGGGCGGCGCCGACCCCTGGCTTCCGGCCGGCCGGCTCGGCGCTCCACGCCAACATCACGCCGCGGCACCACTGATGGACGGGCGGGTGCTCGTCATGGGCGGCGTGTCGACGGGAGCCAGCATCCTCAGCTCGGCAGAGATCTACGACCCGACGGCGGATGCCGGAGCCCAGTGGACCGCGGCCGCCGACATGCTGACACCGCGGTCGCAGTTCACCGCCACAGCGCTCGACGGTGCTGATTGCCACGGTTCACCACCGGTTCCAGCGTGGTGTGGAGACGTCCTCGTTGCGGGCGGCGACACGGCCGGTGTTCCTGGGACCGGTATCGACGGCGCAGAGCTGTTCGACGCGACCGCCGAAGGTGGGTTCGGTGCCTGGCGACCCGCCGCCGCCTTGACGACGGCGCGGCTGAACCACACGGCCACCCTGCTCGGCGGAGGCCGTGTCCTCGTCGCAGGCGACGGCCAGTCGGATTTCAGGGCCAAGACCGCGGAAGTCTTCGATCCCGCTGTCCCCCCTGTGGACGGGGCGCTGGGGGAGGGCTCCTGGGTGCCGACCGCCGACCTCGTCGAATCAAGGCGCTTCCACACGGCCACGCTCCTCGACGGGCCGGCCTGTCGTAGTGGCGCGCCGCCCTCGTCGTGCGGCAAGGTGCTCTTGGCCGGTGGCTCCACGACGCTCGCCTTCCGGAGCTCGGCCGAGCTCTACGACCCCGCGTCCGGAGCGTGGGTCCTGACCGAGCCCATGGGATCGCCGCGCCGGGACGGCGCCGCCTCGATGCTGGCCGACGGCACCGTGCTGGTCGCCGGCGGAGCGAACGCGTCGTCGGTCACCGAGGGAATCGCCTCGGCGGAGGTGTTCGACGCCACGTCGCTCGTGAAGCCGCCGCATGTCGCGAACGTCTGCGTGCCGGACGGAGCTGCATGCCGGACCCCCGCCAGCGGCGCCACGACCGGCGGCACCGCGGTGCGGATCACGGGTCTGGCACTCGGCGACACCACCGCCGTCCACTTCGGCGGAACAGCAGCCTTTCACTTTGAGGTGCAGTCGCCGACAGTCGTGGTGGCCACCGCACCGGAGCATCCGGCGGCCGGAACGGTCGACGTCACCGTCACTGCTGGGGGCGGGACGTCGGCACGGTTCCCGTCCGCCACTTTCACATACGAGGAGGAAGACATTTCGGCGCTGGAGGTCACGGACGTCCAACCGGCAAGTGGCGCGGCAGGCGAGCAGACTCCCGTGCGCATCCGGGGCACGGGATTCTTTCCGGGCGTGACCGCCGTCACCTTCGGCGACGTCGCCGCCTCAGACGTTGTCGTCATATCCGACACCGAGGTACGCGCCAGTGCTCCCGCGCTGGCCAAGGGCGCCGTCGTCGTCGGCGTGAGGACGCCGGCCGCCACGTCGCCACCGCCGGGCGCGGTCTTCACCTACGGGTCCGGTCGGTGGGTCGACGCCGGTGCGGCACGCCAGGCCCGGTACCTCCACGTCGCCGTGCTCATCGACGGCGAACCATGCCGTCGCGCCCCGCCACCAGCGGCCTGCGGAAAGGTGCTGGTCGCCGGGGGCACGACCGACTTCGTCTCCGGCACGACCCCGTCGCTCCGCTCGGCAGAGCTGTACGACCCGGGGACGGGGGAGACGGGTTCGTTCGACGCTACCGGCGACATGGGTGCCGTCGCCGGCCGGATGGACTTCACGGCAACGCTGCTCGACGGCCCGGCCTGCCGCGCCGCAGCGCTCCCGCCGTACTGCGGTCAGGTCCTGGTCGTCGGGGGCCGCGGCCGCCACGATGATCCCGGTCTCGCGTCAGCCGAGCTGTACGACCCCGTCGAAGGGCTCTGGAAGGGGGTCGGATCCCTCCAGACCGGCCGCATGTCCCATACCGCCACGCTTCTCGACGACGGCCGCGTCCTCGTCGTCGGTGGTGTCCCGATCGAGCAGCGGCGAAGCGAGCCGATGTCGTCGGCCGAGATCTACGACCCGGCGACGAGATCCTGGACAGCAGTCTCGTCCCTGGATTCGTGCGCGGGCCGACCGACCTCGTGTCGAGCACGAGCCAACCACACGGCCACGCTCCTGGCGGACGGTCGTGTCCTGGTCGTCGGCGGTACAGGGGACGGCGCCGGAGCTTCGCTGAAGCCGTTGGCGTCCGCCCAGGTCTACGACCCGCGTCTCGACGAGTGGTCGCCGGTCGAGAGCCTGACCACGAACCGCTTCTCGCACACGGCCACCATGCTCGATACGCCGCCGTGCGCGCCACATTGCGGATGGGTCCTCGTGGCTGGAGGCATCGCGTCGTCCGACGATTCGGTGTTCGGCGAGGCACGTCCGGTCTACGTGCAAACAGCGGAGCTGTTCGACCCCGCGAGCGGGCACTGGGCGTCGGCGCCGTTGACCGTCGCCAGGGGCGGCCACACGGCCACGGCGCTTTCCGACGGCACGGTGCTCGTGGCCGGCGCCGACCCGACCTTCCCGTCCGCGGCTGCCTCGACCCCCGGCGTCCCCACCGACACAGCGGAGCTGTTCGACCCGACGGTTGGTTCGTGGCGCTCGGCGACGCCGATGACGCAGGAGCGCGGCATCCATACGGCCACTCTGCTCGACGGCCTGAAGTGCCGTGGCCCCGCTCCTCCGGCCACCTGGTGCGGGACGGTGCTCGTGGTCGGCGGGGCGGCTGCGGGTGGGAACGGGCCACCGGCGCTGGCGTCCGCCGAGCGCTACGTACCGTCGCCCGACCTCGACGCCGTCACGCCGTCCTCTGGTGCGAGCGCGGGAGGGGAGGCGATCGAGCTCTCCGGCCACGGGTTCAGCGACGCCACCACCATCACCTTCGGCGGCGTGCCAGCGGCGGCCGTCACCGTGAAGTCGTCGCAGCGGGTCGCCGCCGTGACCCCGAAGCACACGCGAGGGATGCTGCAGATCGAGGTGCTCAACCCCGGCGGCAGCTCGGCCACGACACCGCCTGCGCTTGCCCACCGGTTCAGCTTCGAGATCTCCAACCCGCCCCCTGCCATCACGGACCTGGCTGCCCGGGTGGTGGACGGCTCCGATGTCGAGTTGACCTTCTCTGCGCCGCCTTCCGATGGCGACCTGGGTCCACCAGCGCGGGCCTTCGTCATCAAGCAGGCGGAGGCGCCCATCGAGGACAACGACGCCTTCGAACGGGCTCGAACCCTCTGCGATCCTTGCCGCGAGTACATCCTTCCAGCAGCCGTCGGTGACCATCTCAGCCTCACCGTCCCGGGCCTCCCCCCAGGTCGCACGCACCATTTCGCCATCCGAGCGGTGAACGAGGCCGACATGATGGGAGACCTGTCGAACCCGGCCTCTGCCACGCTCGCCGATTCGGGCGAATGCGGAGCATCGCCGGCGCCGGGACCGGGGCGGGCGGTGTACCCGGCCGGTTACTCGATCGTCGGCGTGCCCGGCGGAAGCGGGGTAGCGGCCCAGTCGCCGTTGTACGGCTGGTTCGACCAGGGCGCCGGGGGCAACTACTCGATCGAGGGCGGGCAGACCCCCGTCTCCGGCGGTCGCGGCTATTACGCCTGGTTCGCCTGCCCGACCGCCGTCGAGCTCCGACCGGCGAGCCCGTCGGCCAGTTTCGGCCTCGGGGCGTATCACGCCACACTGGTGGGCAACCCGTCGGACAGGCCGGTCAACGTCACCGGCCACGACTACGCCGCCCGATGGGACCCGATGCTCGACGGTGGGACCGGCGGATACCGCGTGTCGGGCTACCGGGAGCCTCAGCGACTCGCCGTCGGTGAGGGGATCTGGGTGTTCTCCTTCACCGACACGACCGTGCGGATAGGGCCCTGAACGGCCCTACCGGAGCTGACCTGCGCCCCGCCGGCGGCCGAGCCAGAGACCCACGACGAACAGGTTGCCGGCGATCGACACGATGAGCAGGGCGGTCAACCACCCCGGGACACCGTGACCCGCGGTGGCGGGATCCACGGCCAGCGGCGCCGTCGTCGAAGGGGCAGCTGTCGAGATGGTGGTCGTCGAGGCGACGGTGCTCGACGTTGTGCTCGACGACGTCGTCAGAACCGACGTGGGCACGGCCGCCGTGGTTCGAGGGCGGACGGTCGCTTGCGATGTCGCCGCCGTGGTCGGCGCGATCGCGGACGTGGTAGGTGGAGCCGTGGGGAACACGGGCGGTGGCGGTGGCGGCGGCGGCGTCTGAGCCCAGGCCGGACCGCCGGCGAAAAGGATGACGCCGACGATCGCGATTCCCCATCTGCGGGTTCGCCCCGACTGCCGTCCAGCGCAATCCACGTCTTCTACTCCCCGCCATTTTCGCCCCCAAAGCGAGGATAGCCGCCGGATTGGGATGATTCATGTCCGACGAGCCAAGGCGCGAGCTATCGGACGACGACCTCCGACGCCATGCCCTTGCGCGCATGAGTCTCCCCGTCGTCGGCCACGAGGAAGCACAAGAGCGCGTACCGGCCGGGCTGGAGATCCAGGGCGAAACGGCGTTCGGCCCCGGGTTGGCGGGACACGTTGGCCATGGCCGGGAGGGGCCGACGCACCGACGACCGCAGCTGCTCCGCGATGGGCGGAAAGTCAGGCGGCAAGGGAACGATCGACAGCTCGTGCGTCAGGGCGCCGCCGTTCCTGACGTCCACGACCACCCGTCCGGCGGCCATTGATGCCCGATGATCGAAGGCGAATTCGCGCATTGTCACGTGCAACTCCGCCGGCGTCCGTCTCACCGGTGTCGCTCCCTTTCCGCCGCACGAAGCAGAAATGACCGCGGTGGGGAGTATTCCAACCACCCAATGAGAAGAACGGCCTACTAAGTGACGGAAGCACTTACGTTTCGTTTTCAGGCTCGCTAGAGTACCTGGGCATCGGGTTCGAGGGGGCTGCGATTCGCTAGCGGTTTCTGGGGGGATCGGCGCATTTACTTTTCGCTGCGCGCCGCAATCTTCATCGGATCGCTGTCAGCTGCGCTTGCGCTCGAGCGCGTGCGACCGCACGACGCGAGTGAAAATAGGGGGAGACCAATGAGGTCCGGTCGTCTTGGACGAAGCTCCGATCCAGTCGCGCGCAACTCGTCGAGAGGGAGTCGCCGGCGGCGTTGGGGGATCGCTTCCGTCGGAGCCGTTGCTGCGGCCGTGAGCGTGTCAGCGCTCTCGCTGCCCGCGGTGGCCCATCCGGTGGGAGCTCCGCTCCCCCCAGATCCCCTGACCACCAGCGCCGAGCTCAAGCTCCTCGGTCACAACGACCTCGGAGGCAAGGGCAACCACGGCGAGGTTGCCGTGCTCGGCACCACCGCCATCGTGGCCGGAGGCATCCAGGGGTCCGGCGGTCTCCGCACGCACATGTACACCCCGTACCCGTGCGCAGGAAACAAGGTGCGCCTCGTCGACATCAGCAATCCCTACAACCCGACCCAGGTCGCCAAGATCAGTGTCCCCCTCAACCAGACTGCGCGGGACGTGGCCGCCATCAAGGTGAAGGCCATGGGCGTGTCGCCCACCACCTACAAGCTGCTCGCCGTCGCGCTCACCACGTGCGGCGCCACGGGGAGTGCGCAGGACCGTGGCCTCGAGTTCTACAACATCACCAATCCAGCGGCACCGGTGTTCCTCGGCCGGTACGTCGCCGACAAGGAGCAGTTCGCCGCCGTGGCCGCAACAGGCGTGCCCGGTCCCACCAGCAACGGCCTCCTGTACGAGAGCAACTACGACACGAACTTCAAGTCGGCGTCGATCGAGCTGCTCGATCCCGGCGTGGCGAATTCGCCCCTCACGGTGAACGTCTCGAACCCAGGCCCGACCAACCCGCCCAGTGCGGTGGTCGTCAGCCTTGCCACCGACGCCGGCGGCGCCATCACGTCGACCGCAGCGCAGGTGCGGACGGCGATCAACGCGAACCTGGCAGCCAAGTCGCTGCTCTTGGTGAGCATCAGCCCGACGACTGGTAGCGGCAGCGGGGTGGTCACCGCCACGGCTGCGCAGACGCTGGCCGTCCCGGCCAACTCCTGCGCCGTCCAGGGTGACTGCGCCTCGTCGATGGACTCGGTGTCCCTGGCCCAGATGCCCGACGGTCGGGTGATCGCGACCGGCACGGAGCCCTTCGCGTCGGCAAGCAACGCCGCTTCGTGCGACAACGGCCCGCTGACGTTCGCCAACGGGACCGGGACGTTTCCCAACTGCCCGTTCCCGTCGGGGGACCTGCGCATCGTCGACGCCACCGATCCCACCAACCCGGTCCAGGTCGGTGACTTCACCCCCCGTCGCTCCGATCCTGCCGGCGCCGCGCCGATCTCCTCGGAGAACCCGGCCGTCAACGGTGGCTTCTCCCGGAACGGGTGCCGCACCTTCACCGGCATCATGAGCGCCGAGCTCAACAAGGACGGCTCGAAGGCGGTGGCCGCCGACATGGACGACGGCCTCATCAGCCTCGCCGTTCCGGCCCGGCCTGCCGGTCCTGCGCAGTTCAGCGAGGGTTCGGCGGCCAACCTGAACGCCTATGTCGACCCGGCGCCTGCCGCCGATCGCGACACCGAGGGCAACTCGTCGTTCGCCACCTTCGCCGACAACGACAACCTCGCCCTCCTTTCCGATCAGGACTGGATCGGTGCCGAGAGCTCCGTGGTGGTCGCCAGCAGCACCGGCGGGCCTGTCACTCCGGGGTCGTACAAGGCGTGCGAGGCGCACTTCACGCTGTTCGCTCCGAACGACACCACCCAGGTCTACCGGCATCTCGACAGCCAGGTCCCCGGCGGGCTGGGCAACAATGCTCAGTTCGTGTATGCCGGGCGCGGCTGCCCGAGCGATCCCCTGCCCAAGACCTGGACCGACACCAACGCCAACAACATCCAGGATCCCGGTGAGACGCAGTTCGTCGATCTGACCGGCAAGATCGCGGTGGTGGACCGCAACCGCTCGCCGCTCCGCTTCGGCGGCACCGGCCCGACACCCGCCAGCTGCGGGGCGTCGGACAAGACGGTGCAGATGGCGATCAACGGCGCCATCGCCGTGGTGGTCGACGCCCAGCAGGCCGGTGGCTATGCGTTCGCCTTCGACGGCGCCCCGGCCGGTCAGACCATTCCGATGGTCACCATGGACCGCCCGGCGGCCGACAACCTGATCGTCAGCCTGTGCCGGGACGTCGTCCAGACGGGCGCCTCGGGAACGACGGGCAACGGCGTGTGCGTCACGTCCGACACCGTCACCGGAAGGCTCGTCGACAGCGCTCCCACCGGCGGACGCAGCCTCTGGGGCGCCATGCACGTCATCGACCTGAACACCAACGCCCAGGTCGGCGAGTACCGAACGCCTCGGTCGCAGCAGTTCCCGCCGCCGGACCTCGGTGTCTACTCCGTGCACCACGCGGTGGCCAAGGGCAAGCGGGCGTACGTGGCGTGGAACTCCGACGGCCTGCGTGTGCTCGACCTGACGAACCCGTCATCGCCAGTGGAGACCGGCCACTTCATCGCCGCCGCCCCGCCGTACCCGGGCGGGCTCGTCGACCCGAACGGGATCCTGCCGACGCAGTCCTACGTCGTCGGGGTCGCCATCGCCGGGCCGAATCCCTACGGGGGATGCAACATCGCTGTCACCGACATACACGCAGGCCTGTGGATCGTCCGGGACGCCGGCGCACCGGCCGGCACGTGCTGACCTGGAGAGCATGATGGTTCGGGGGTGAAGGACCGGCTGGCTCCTCCGGTTCTTCACCCCGATTTCCCATATCGCAGACGTCATGACGACAACAATGAGGCGAGATCTTCGATCCTCTATTTTCTTTATTCTGTCTCGTCTTCTCCACGGTATTTTGATTTCCAGCTCTTGACGTACCTGGGCTGCTACGGCTAAAATCGGCATGGATCGCCAGTTCTCCGCCGGGCCGGTCCAGGGGGCGTTTCGGGCTCCGTCAACGGAAGGATGGAGGACCATGAGAGAAGTTTCCATGCCGGGCCGCGGACGACGGAGGCTGGTGGTGTCGTCGGCGGCAGTCGCAGCCGTACTCAGCGCGGCGTCCGCCGCCTGGGCGTGCACCTTCTCCGGCGGCAGCCAGACCTACGTCGGGCCCACCTGGGGCCCGCCGGGCTCGAACATAGTTGCCAGCGGCGCGGGCGCAACCCCCGGAGTGAAGTACCAGCTGCGATTCGCCGACTCCGTCGTCTTGGCGAACACGTCCAACCTGTGCCGGATGAACGGCGTCATCCTCGTCAACAAGCTGGCCGGATCCAGTGGATACATCCCGAACACAGCGGCCGTCATCCCCCTCGCTGCGGCACAGGGGAACGGGCAGGTGTGCTGGGCGCAGAAGCTGAACCCGAACAGCGCACTCACACCGGCGCTCTGGACCGTCACCTGATCCGGTCGTCCTGATCGCCTGGCCGGCTGGCGGCGGCCAACGTCGGGACGAGTCGTGAACGCCACGATGACCGCGGTGCTCACTGCGGTCATCGTCGCGTTCGGCGTTCCCGCGGCCGGCGTCGCCCGGGCGCCGGCGGAGATCCGACTCCACCCGGACGTCCCCGTGACGGCCGTCGACATCCGATTGCCGGCATCGCAGAACTCCCCGGCACTCGCAGCCGATCCCACGGACCCGAGCTTCGTCGTCCTCGCCAATCGGATCGACGCCCCGGACTACTCGTGCGCGCTCCAGCTCTCACACGACGGCGGGATGACGTGGCTGCCGGCCAGGCCCGTGCCAGTGCTTCCGGCGGGAGCCGAGAAGTGCTATGCCCCCGAGGTCGCTTTCGACGATGCGGGCGTTCTCCACTATCTCTTCGTGGGGCTGCATGGGCGGGGCAACGTCCCCATGGGCGCTTTCCTCGTCACGTCCCGGAACGGCGGGGTCCGCTTCAGCGAGCCGCGCGAGGTTCTCGGGCCGTTCTCGTTCGCCGTCCGCATGGCGATCGATCGCTCTCTCGGGAAGCACGGACGTCTCCACCTGGTGTGGCTGGCGGCTAGCGGCCCTCCTCCCACGGGCGGCCTTCCATCGGGCGACAATCCGATCCTCACCGCATTTTCCGACGACGGCGGCCGGACGCTGTCCAAGCCACAGAGACTGAGCGATCCGTCACGGCCACGAGCGGTTGCCCCGGCCATCGCCATTGGGCCTGATCACGCCGTTCACGTCGCGTATTACGACCTCGTCGACGACGCGGTCGACTACCAGGGCCTCGAGGGCCCGACATGGGGAGGAACGTGGTCCCTCGTCGTCTCCACCTCGCGCGATGGCGGCGTGTCCTTCGACCCGGGAACGGTTGTCGATGCGGAGATCACTCCGCCTGAGCGGGTCATCCTGATCTTCACCATGCCGCCGCCGGCACTTGCCGCCGGCCCTGCCGGTGATGTGTACGTTGCCTGGACCGACGGACGCAACGGCGACTGGGACGTGCTGCTGCGGAGGTCCGCCGACGGCAGCCGCTGGAGCGATCTCGTCAGGGTCAACGATGATCTCCAGGGCAACGGCCGCCATCAGTACCTTCCCCGCTTGGCCGTCGCCCCGGGTGGTCGGCTCGACGTCGTTTTCCACGACCGGCGAACCGATCCGGAGAACCTGCGCTACGACGCGTACTTCACGACATCCGACGACGCGGGGCGGACGTTTTCGGCGAACGTGCGTCTCAGTGCCGAGAGCTCTGACTCGCGGACGGGCGCCCGGTACCTCGTGCCCTCGGCCAAGGACCTCGTCGACGTCGGCTCACGCGTGGGTCTCATCGCCAGCGACGACCGGACCGTGGCCGCTTGGGCCGACACGCGCAACACCTTCGGTCCCCCGGATCTCGTCGCTGGCCCGGTTGGCCAGGACATCTACGCCGCCACCGTGACGTTCGGCAGCGCGCCGGTCTCTCCGTCCGCCGGCGCCGCGAACCGAGAACGCGGGGGGAACGCATTGGCACCGCTCGTCGGCGTCGGCGCGGCCATCGTCGCCGTCGCCCTCGTGTCCCTCGCATGGCGCCGCCGAGCGCACGCCCGTCGACCGACCGGCTGATACATTCATCTCGCGTCGCCGGCGTGGCGGCCGTTGCGGCGCAGGCCCTGCACGCCGCCCTGGAGGCGCTCGAGGAGCTGTCGCCCCTGCGGGAGCCGTTCACCTCGCTGTGGGACGATCTTCCGGCACCGTCGCTGTGAGGCTGGAGATGCTCGGGGCGGAGCCGGGGTAGAGATTGCTCCAATGGGCGACGTCGTGGCCTGCCTGCTGTGCGGCAAGAGGAATCGCGTCCCGGCGGCGTCGGCCGGGCGGCCTCGCTGCGGCAGCTGCCGGTCCGACCTGCCCTGGTTGGTGAGCGCCGGGGACCACGACTTCGACGCCGTCACCACCACGTCGCTCCCGGTGCTGGTCGACCTCTGGGCGCCGTGGTGCGGTCCCTGCCTTCGCATGGCGCCGGGAATCGAGGTGGCGGCCGAGCAGCTGGCCGGGCAGGTGAAGGTCGTGAAGGTGAACGTGGACGAGGCGGTCGACATCGCGTCGCGCTACGACGCACGGAGCATCCCCACACTCGTGATGCTCCGCGGCGGCCACGTGCTCGCCCGCAAGGTCGGCGCCATGCCGACCGAGCGTCTGCTCTCGTGGGTCCGCAGCGTCCTGCGCAGCAGCGCCTAGTGAGCCAGACTTGTCTCGATGCGGTGACGGAAGGCCAGGCTCCTCAGGACGTGATCTCGACGACCGTGCGGTCGACCTCCGACGACCCGTTCGTGTAGCGGACGACGCCGAGGAAGCGAGTGGCGGGCGCCAGGCCGCTCCACGCGACGTCGACCGTCCCCACCTGGCCCGTCGTGGCCGTGCTCGGCGCGACCACCGTCATGTTCCCGGCCGCAGCCTGCGGCACCAGCCAGCGGGACAGCGTGTAGTTGGCGTCGGGGCCGTCCGTCTGCCAGCCGTGCACGATGACCTTCCACGTGCCGGCCACCGGGTTGGCCACCTCGACCTGCTCGGCTGACGTTGCGCTTCCGCTCAGCGCTACCAGGTTCCCGCTCGGGTCGAACAGGTACAGGTCGAGATCGTCCGCGCCGTCGGTGGCATCCTCGAAGAGCGCCGCCCGGAGGTGCACCGTCCCGGCCGGGACCTGGATGGTGTGCTCCCGGATGCCGACCCCGGTCGCCAGGGCGATGTCGATGTCATTCGCCGGGTCATCCACCACCGAGCCGCTCTCGAGGACCGCCGGCACCAGTCCGAGTGGGTCGGCGGTGAAGGGGCCCGTGTACCCGAAGACGACATCCCACGACGTGGAGCCCGACGAGCCCGTGCCGGCGAAGGCGTCAGGCGCCGCCAGCGCCACGGGCCGCACGGCCAGCGGACTGCGGGCCGCGTGCCCGGCGCCGTCGGACCACGTCAAGGACCCGAACGACCACTCGTCCAAGGCGGCGCCGGCCATGCTCGTGAAGGTGACCCTGTAGCTCGCCTTCTGCCCGGCCGCCAGTGTCAGGACCGACGGCTCGACGAGTGCGGAGACGCCCGGCGGAGCATCGACGGATACGGAATAGGTGTCCGCCCCTCCCACGTTCTCGACCGTCCGGGTGACCGATTGGATACCGGCCAGTTGGCTGATCCCGATCGAGGCCAGGTTGAGGTCGCTCGGGTCGATGGGCTCGACCCCGAAGCCGTCGGGCGCGGGCGTCGTGCACACGGTCTCCGCCAGCGCCCCGGTGCCGCACAGGAACGCGACGTAGTCGGGGAAGTCGGCGTCGTAGGCCAGTCCCGGGTCGGTGGCGGGGTTCGGCCGGATGTGGCCGGCGCCGAAGTCGAACGGATCGGCCGGCGTGACCGTGTCGTGCTTGGCGACGTCCTGCGAAGCAGTCGTCATCAGGGCCGATCGGATTACGCCCGGTGTCCAGTTCCGGTGGACCTGCACGAGCAGCGCCGCCACGCCGGCCAAGTGCGGGCTCGACATCGATGTCCCGCTGATGGCCTGGAACAGCTGTCCGGGCGCCGACCCCAGCGCCACGGGGGTGTTGGCGCCCAGGACCTGCATGCCAGGGGCGGTGACGTCGGGCTTGATGACGTCGGGCGCGGCGCCGTTCGGGCCCCGCGACGAGAAGTGGGTCATGCTCGGGGCGGTCGGGTCGGCGACCGCACCACCCGCCTCGATGCCGGCGGTGGGACTGCTGGCACGGGCGATGTACGCCTTCACGGCCAGGCCGCTGTCGCGGGGCAGGTGGACGGCCGGGACGTAGTGGTTGTCGCTGAAGGTCATCATGGGCGAGTCGACGTTGTAGAGGACCATGCCCACGCCGCCTGCGTCGGCGACCGCCTTGCTGCGGGCCGCTCGCAGCCGGCTGCCCTCGCACAGGACGATCGCGCCCTTCACCTTCGCCGGATCCAGCTTGCCCTCGTCGCAACCGATCGACCCGGCCGCTTCACCGTCCACCAGCGGCCGTGACCCCAAACCGGGCGTGACGGATGCCCCCTTGTAGGTCGCGTTGCTCCCGAGCCGGACGGTGCCCTCGAAGAACCGGTCGTGCGTGCTGGCACCGACGGCGGTGAGCCAGGGCGCCGAGGCCGGAGAGCCGACCGTGCCGGCGTCGGGACCGGCGTTGCCGGCTGAGGCAGCGACGAAGACGTTGGCGTCGGCGGCGAAGAGGAAGGCGATGGCGTCGGGCGAGAGCAGGCTCGGAGTGTCCGAGCCGATCGAGTAGTTGATGACGTCGACGCCGTCGGCCACCGCCCAGTCGATGGCGGAGACGAGGTCGCTCAGGGCGCACCCGCCCTCCCAGCAGGCCTTGTAGGCGGCGATGCGCGCCCTCGGAGCCATGCCGGAGATCGTGCCGACCCCGAGGTCGCGTCCGAAGATGCTCGGGTCCACACCGGCGTTGCCGCCGGCCGTCGACGCCGTGTGCGAGCCGTGGCCCTCCGAGTCGCGAGGCGATCCGTACTCGTCCTTGAGGATGCCGGCGTGTGTGAAGCCGGCCAGGAAGTAGCGGGCACCGATGAGCTTGTTGTTGCAGTCGTCCTTCGACCACCGCTCGCCCGCCTGGCACGTGCCGTGCCAAGAGGACGGGGGCGCGCCGTAGACGCGCGTGGCGGCGCCCGAGCGTCCCGGCCGGTCAGAAAGGTCGGACTGGTCCGAGAAGCTCGGATGCTCGGGCCAGACGCCAGTGTCGATCACGCCGATGACGACGTCCTCGCCCGCGTGCGCCTGGCCACCGGCCTGGCTCCAGATGCCCCCAGGGGCGTCGAGGCCGAGGAACGACGGCGTGTTGTCGGTCATCGGGTGGTCCAGGCGGTCCTGCGTCACGCGCACGACGGCAGGATCCCTCTGGAGGCGGGCCGCCTGCGCCGGTGTCAGCGTGGCGGCGACGCCGTTGAAGCTGTACCGGTAGCGGTAGAGGACGGCGGTCGGCGCGACGCCCGCGGCGTCGAGGACCACCGTCTGCCGGGAGTCGAGGTAGGCGGCGTAGCGGCGGGCGCTTGCGCTGGACGGGTCGAGCTTCTGGCCCGGCCTGGGCTTCGTGGCAGCCAGTCCCGCCCGACCACCCCGGTAGGCCGCGGCCGGCTCGTCGAGCATCTGGACGATGTAGACGCCCGCCTTCCCCACGGCGGCGGAGCCACTTCCGGCCGACTCGCCGGCAGCCGACCCACCGGCTGGTTGGGCCAGCGTCGACACGACGATCCCGACAACGGCGAGAGCCCATCGGGCTCGCCGGCCGGACGCAAACGCGTCACAAGCGCCCATGTTTCGTACCACCCCCTGCGGCCCCACGACCGCGCAACTGGTGAGGAAATCCTACAGGTGGGACGTTCCGATTCCTATGGGCGATTCGGCTGGGCCATGAAGAAGGGTGCCACGTGCGCAGCGCTCGGGCCTCCAGCGGGCGGGCGCCACATGCAACGATGCACGGGTGGAGGAGAAGCCGGAGCCGAAGCAGTCGACCTGGCAGCGCCTGCTCGACAACAAGACGAGTTGGCAACGTTTCGTGCTGGCGGCCGGCGCCCTGGCCGCCGCCTTGGCAGCCATCGGTGGACTCGTCGCCGGCATCGGCGCGCTGCTCGGCGACGATGCGGATCGCACGAGCTCGGCGACCAGCACGACCCAGCCGACCGGAGTCACCGTGGTCACGAGCCAGGACCCCGACGCCGACGAGTTCGTGCGCTTCCTCCTGGGCACCGAGGGGGCACCTGTCCAGCTGGACCACAAGGTCTTCGCAACTGACGAAGGCGCATTCATCCGATTGGAGTACGACTGCGCCAAGCACACCGGGTGCAGCTTCACCCGGCTGGAAGCGGCCGCATTCATCCCCGACCGCATCGAGGGCGGGGTCTGGTACCAGGGCTGCTTCAGTGTCGTTCGGGACGGGCCGGGCTATGGAGCCGAACATCTCGACCTGGAGTTCACGAGGAACGGCGACACCTGCCCGTCGTGACCCGTGGGCTGGTCGGCTGGGCTCCGCAGGGAAAGCGATCGCCAGCGCCTCCGGCGGCCGATCGCGCTCCCGACCTGCCGACCCGGCACTGCCTCTGGCAGAATGCGGCGGGCTCTCTGCAGGGTGCGCCGAGCCCGAAGGGGGCTTGCGTCATGACCACGTTTTCACCAATCGCACCGACCATTCGCGTCGCGCCGGTGCAGATCGCAGCCGACACCTGGACCATCCACTCCGTCCAGCAAGCGCTCGGCCAGCCGCTGTTCATCCATTTGAACTCGATGGTCATCCGGGGCTCGGAACCGATGATCGTCGACACGGGAACGGTGGCCAATCGCGCCCAATGGCTCGAGGACGTGTTCTCACTGGTGGAGCCGGAGGACGTCCGGTGGATCTTCCTGTCCCACGACGACGTCGACCACACCGGGAACCTCGACGAGACGCTCACCGCCTGTCCCAACGCGACACTCGTGTGCGAGTGGTCGATGGTGGAGCGCCACACGAACTGCTTCGAGTTCCCGCATCACCGGTGCCGGTGGGTCGCAGACGGCGGGACGCTCGACATCGGTGACCGGACACTGCAGGCGATGCGACCTCCCGTCTATGACTCGCCGACGACCCGCGGGCTGTTCGACTCGAAGACGGGTGTCTATTGGTCTGCGGACTCCTTCGCCACACCGCTGCCGACCGCCGAGACACCAGTCGCCGATCTCGACGGCGAGTTCTGGAGCTTCGGCCTCATGCTGTTCGCCATGGGCGCGGTAAGTCCGTGGCTGTCGCTCGTCGACGAGACGAAGTATGGCCGGTTCGTCGACCGCGTCCAGAACCTCGACATCAAGACCATTGCCGGTTGCCACACGCCGATCATCGAGGGGCCCTACATCGATCGAGCCTTCGCCCGCATCCGGGAGTTGCCCTCGCTGGATCCGCCCCAGCTGCCCGACCAGTCCGTGCTGGATCAGGTCATCGCCGCCACGGCCCAGGCCAAGGCCTGAGCGCCCCGCTCGCTCGCGGGCGTCAGGGGAACCGCGTCGCCCGCCGGACACCGGCCTTCGGCGCGCCGCCTGCGACCCGGGGCGCGCGATCTGCTCGGTCCGGGCGGCTGGTGCGGGTATTGCGTTCGCCGAATGGGCTGCTTAACGTCGCGCCTGCGGCTGGAGAGGCGCTCCGGCCGGGCAAGGGGTATGGAAATGCCACAGCACCAAGGCTTCGGACACGTCACGCTCACCGTCACCGACCTCGAACGCAGCGCCGACTTCTACAACCGGGTGTTCTCCGCGCAGACCGTCGACTCCTCGACGGACGACGTGGGGCCCTACACCATCTGCATGGGACCGAGCTTCATGCTCGGCCTCCGCACCCACGCGTCGACCGAGAGCGGCGACGCCTTCAGCTTCGCCCGGGTGGGGTTGGACCACATGGGCGTGCACGTGGAGAGCCCGGAGGACCTCGAGAAATGGCGCGCCCATCTCGACGAGCAGGGCATCGAGAGCTCGGGCCCGGTGTCGAGCCCCTACGGCACGCACCTCCACATCAAGGATCCGGACGGCATCGCCACCGAGTTCTTCGCCGCCAACCCGCAGGGTTGACCAGGGTCACGCCCACCTCGGCTCGACGACGCTGAAGGGACGAAGGGCCGGGAACGGCACTCCGTCGGTGGGCCGGACTGCTCCGGTGGCGCGGCAACTGCCGCGCCACCGGACCGTATCCGGGATGACCTCTGCCGATCAGCCCCTGACCGGGGTGTAGGACACCCATGCGGAGCCGCTGAAGGTGCCCTCTTCGTCGGTACCACCGAAGGTGCAGAAGTCGAGCCGGCCGTTCTTCGGCGCCGGCTTCACCTGGTCGAATGCCTCGGTGGTGCCGCCCACGGGCGTGAACTCGAAGTGGAACCGGTAGGGGACGAGGACGCGCGTGCTGTCCGTGGCATGGGCGGGCGTCCACGCGCCGTTGCCGTTGGTGGCGATGTCGAACGTGCCCAGCTCGTCGCATGTCACGGTATCGGGCGGGTACTTCGACGGATCGGCGTGCGCGGGTCCCGCCAGCACGGTTCCGAGTGGCGTGGCCACCACGGCGGCCGTGATCGCAAGTCGTCTCAGGTTCATGTCGTCTCTCCAATTCCCCACTCCGGTGTGGGGCGCGTCCCCGGCAGTTCCGCCGATCGGTGGGCTGACCCGCACCGACGCTCCCTAGTGTCGCAAATCGGGGCCACGGCGTTCAAGAGGGCGGCGGCGGTCGTCCACTCCGGGCACTGCCGGATGCTTCGACCGCCTCGACCGGGAGGGTCGACATCGAGCCCTTACCCGTCATCGGTCGTGCCGGGCGAACTGCGGCGAGATCCGGAGACCCTCCGTCCGGCCCGGGCACCTAGGTTCGCGTGCGGCAAACGACCCGATCGGAGAGCACCATGACCGGAACCCTCGCATCGCCGGCGCCCGGCCTGCACGCCGTGGCCGCCCGCGCCGAGGGCGCCACCAAGCGCTACGGCTCTGGGGCCACCGCCGTGACTGCGCTCGACGACGTGACGGTCGGGTTCGCAGCCCAGGAGTTCACCGCCATCATGGGCCCGAGCGGGTCGGGCAAGAGCACGCTCATGCACGTCATGGCCGGGCTCGACACCCTCACGTCGGGCCGGGTGTTCGTGGGGGACACGGACCTGTCGGCTCTCGACGACCGCCGCCTCACCCAGCTGCGGCGGGACAGCATCGGGTTCATCTTCCAGTCCTACAACCTGGTGCCCACGCTGACCGCGCTGGAGAACATCACCCTCCCCTCCGCCCTGGCCGGCCGCAAGCCGGACGCGGCGTGGCTCGACTCCGTGATCGCCACCGTGGGTCTCGGCGACCGCCTGAGCCACCGGCCGAGCGAGCTCTCCGGCGGCCAGCAGCAGCGCGTGGCCGTGGCCAGAGCGCTGGCCGGTAGGCCGGCGATCATCTTCGGCGACGAGCCCACTGGCAATCTCGACTCTCGTGCCGGTGCCGAGATCCTCGACTTCATGCGCCGGGCCGTGGCCGACCTCGGCCAGACCATCGTGATGGTCACCCACGACCCGGTCGCCGCCAGCTACGCCCAGCGGGTGGTGTTCCTCGCCGACGGACGCATCGTCGACGAGATGGAAGCCCCCACGGCCGAGCGCGTGCTCGACCGGCTCAAGAGCTTCGGCGAGTAGGCGCCATGTTCCGCACCACGGTCAAGAACCTGGCCGCCCGCAAATTGCGCCTCCTCACCACCAGCCTGGCCGTCCTGCTCGGTGTGGCCTTCATGGCCGGCACCCTCGTGCTCACCGACACCATCAGCCGCACGTTCGACGGCCTCTTCACGGAGGTCAACGCCGGCACCGATGCCTACGTGCGCGGCAAGACCGCCTTCGACAGCGACTTCGGCGACCAGCGCCAGCGACTCGACGCCTCGGTGGTCGACGCCGTGCGAGGCGTTGAGGGGGTCGCCGTGGCCGAAGGCAGCGTCCAGGGCTTCGCCCAGGTGGTCGACAAGAAGGGCAACCCGATCGGCGACCCGAACATGGGCGCGCCCACGTTCGGGGCCAACTGGGGTGACGACGACGACCTCAACCCGTTCGAGCTGGCCGAGGGCCGGGCGCCGAAGGCGGACGACGAGGTGGTCATCGACCGGGCCACGGCGAAGGCCGGGAAGTTCTCGCTGGGCGACGCCGCGACCGTCCTCACCCAGGCCGGCCCGATCCGGGAGCACGTCGTCGGCATCGCCACCTTCGGCGGCGCGGACAGCCCGGCCGGCGCCTCGTTCGCCCTGTTCACCGAGGAGGCAGCCCAGAAGTACGTCACCGAGCCTGGCAAGGTCGACGCCGTCAAGGTGGTGGGCGAGCACGGCGTCGACGACGCGGAGCTGGTGACCCGCATCCAGGCCGTCGTCCCTTACGGGGCCGAGGTGCTCACCGGAGCCGAGATCACGGCCGAGGACCAGAGCAGCGTGGAGGAGGGCCTCGGGTTCTTCAACACGTTCATGCTGGCCTTCGCCTTCATCGCCCTGTTCGTCGGCTCGTTCATCATCTACAACTCGTTCTCGATCCTCGTGGCGCAGCGCGGCCGCGAGATGGCCCTCCTGCGGGCCATCGGGGCCAGCCGCCGCCAGGTCCTCGGCTCGGTGCTGATCGAGGCGATCGTCGTCGGCACCATCGCCTCATTGGTGGGCCTCGGCGCGGGCATCGGCGTGGCCGCCCTCCTGAAGGCGCTCCTGGCCCACCTCGGGATCGACATCCCTGCCGGCGGGGTGGTCCTCGGCGCGCGCACCGTCGTGATGTCGTTCGTCGCCGGCCTGGGCGTCACGGTGGCGGCGGCGTTCTTCCCGGCGCGGAGGGCGTCGAAGGTGCCGCCCATCGCGGCCATGCGCGACCTGGCGGTGGACGAATCCGGTGGAAGTCGGCGGCGGGCGGTGGCCGGCTTGGCCGTCACCGGGCTCGGTGCGCTGCTCATGGCCAGCGGCCTGTTCGCGGGCGGCGCCATCTCGTCGGTGGGCATCGGCGCCACCCTCGTGTTCGTGGGCGTCGCCGTCCTCGGGCCCATCCTCGCCCGGCCCCTCAGTCGCGTCATCGGCGCGCCGCTCCCCCGCCTGCGGGGCATGCCCGGCACGCTGGCCCGGGAGAACGCGCTGCGCAATCCCAAGCGGACCTCGGCCACGGCCGCCGCCCTCATGATCGGCGTGGCCCTGGTGGGCTTCATCACCATCCTGGCCTCGTCGACGAAGTCGTCGGTGGCGGCCGCCGTCGAGAGCTCGTTCACCGGTGACCTCGTGGTGGACTCCGGCAGCTTCGGCATCGGCGGGCTCGACCCCGACCTGGCCGGGCAACTGGCCGGCCTGCCCGAGCTCGCCGCCGTTTCGGGCCTGCGCATGGCGCCCGTCAAGGTCGACGGCAGCGGCGTCCTCCTGCCCGCGGTGGACCCGACGACGATCGAGCGGATCATCGACCTCGGCGTCACCGGAGGGTCGGTGGAGGATCTCGGCGCGAACGAGATCGCCGTGCTCGACGACACGGCGAAGGACAAGGGATGGCGCCTGGGCACCACCGTGCCGGTCCTGTTCGCCGAGACCGGCGAGCAGCCGATGACCGTGGCCGCGATCTACACCGAGAAGGAGCTGGCCGGCGAATACCTCGTCGGGCTGCCCGCCTTCGAGGCCAACGTGGCCGACCAGTTCGACATCCAGGTGCTGATGACGGCGGCGGACGGTGTGAGCCTCGACGAGGCCCGTGCCGCGGTGGAACGGGTGACGGCCGGCTACCCGCAGGCGGAGGTGCGGGACCGCCAGGAGTACGTGGACGGCCAGACCGAGGAGGTCGACGCCATCCTCAACCTGATCTACGCCCTGCTGTCGCTCGCCGTGATCATCGCCCTCCTCGGCATCGCCAACACCCTGGCCCTGTCGCTCTTCGAGCGCACCAGGGAGCTCGGCCTCCTGCGGGCCGTGGGCATGACGCGCCGCCAGCTGCGCACGACCGTGCGGTGGGAGTCGGTGATCATCGCCCTGCTGGGGACGACGCTCGGGCTGGTCATCGGCATCGGCTTCGGGTGGGCCATCGTGAAGGCCCTGGAGGACGAGGGGCTCACCGAGTTCACCGTCCCCGGCGGCCAGCTCCTGGTGGTTGCGGGAATCGCGGCGGTAGCCGGCGTGGTGGCGGCCATCCTCCCCGCCCGCCGGGCGGCCAGGCTCGACGTGCTCAACGCCATCGTCGCTGTGTAGTGACCTCGACGCACGAGAAGCCCGCGCCCGGCCAACCGATCAGCACGAGCCCGCGGGACGGCTCCTACGCAGGCGCCATCCCCACGATCGGCTGGTTGAGCCGGACGGCTCCGGCCGAACCGTGGAAGGCGGCATCGAAGGCGAAGATGCCGCCGTCGGAGGCGACCAGCCAGTACCCCCGGCCATCGGGATCGGCGGCCATGCCGACGATGGGCTGGTTCAGGGCGATGGCACCGGTGGAACCCGAGAACGGCGCATCGAAGGCGAAGATGCCGCCGTCCGACGCGACCAGCCAGTAGCCGGTGCGGTCGGGGTCGGCGGCCATGCCGACCACCGGACGGTTGAGCCTGATGGCCCCGGTCGAGCCGGCGAAGCGGGCGTCGAACGCGAACACACCACCGTCGCGGGCGACCAGCCAGTAGCCCCGTCCATCGGGATCGGCGGCCATGCCGACGATGGGCTGGTTGAGCGTGATGGCCCCCGTCGAGCCTGCGAACACGGCGTCGCCGAAGGCGAAGATGCCGCCGTCGCGGGCGACCAGCCAATAGCCCCTGCCGGTTGCCGTCGCCGCCATGCCCACGATCGGCTGGTTGAGCCGGGTCCCGCCCATGGAGCCGTAGAACCCGGCCTCGAAGGCGAAGATCCCGCCGTCGGCCGCCACGAACCAGTAGCCCCGGCCGTCGGGATCGCCCGCCACGCCGACGATCGGCTGATTCAGTGGCGTCCCGCCCGCCGAGCCCGAGAAGGGGGCGTCGAAGGCGAAGATGCCGCCGTCGCGAGCGGCCAGCCAGTAGCCCGGTTCGACGACTGCGAACCCCTGACCCACCGTCGCGTCACCGGCCGGGTTGGTGACGGCGACGCTGCGGGGCCCCAGGGCGGCGTCGGTGGCCACCGTCACCGTCACGTCGAGGCGGCCGGGGGCGACCAGGCGCACCTTGGTGACCGAGACGCCGGCGCCGAAGGCCACCTCGGGGGTGGCGGTGAAGTCGCTGCCCGTCACGGTGACCGTCCGGATCTCGCCACGCCGCAGCGTCGGCGGGTCGACGCCCGTCAGCTCGGGCAGCGCAAGGGTGCGCACGTAGGCGTCGATGGCGCTGTCCTGGTCCGCCACGTCGAGGCGGGCGAAGGTGGGGAAGGACACGTAACGCCCGTCGCCGTTCAACGACGGCGCCCCGTTCGTGTCATCGGCCCCCTTGGCGCCCGCCTCCCCGGTGGCCCTGCTGGCCAGGACGGTCGTCTCGGCGACGAGGTCGCGCACGTACACGTCCCGGAAGCCGTCGTGGTCTGCGGGGTCGAGGTTGGCGGCGGCGGTCGTGAACCCCACCCGCCGGCCGTCGGCGCTGATGGCGGCCGAGTAGGTGGCCCCGAGCGCCTTGGCCCCCGTCGGCCCCGTCGCCCGGGTGACCAGCGTCGTGGTGTTGGCGACGAGGTCGCGGACGTAGACGTCGCTCGTGGCGTCGACGTCGGTGCCGTGCAGGTTGGTGGCGAAGGTGGCGAAGGCGACGCGCGTGCCATCGCCGCTCAGCGCCCGCACGTCCAGGAAGCTGATGTCGTTCGCCTTGGCCCCCGTGATGCCGTTGGCCCGGGTGGCCAGCGTGATGGTGTTGGCGACGAGGTCCCGTACGTAGACGTCCTGCACGGTGTCCGTGTCGGCCGGGTCCAGGTTGGTCGAGACCGAGAGGAAGGCCACGCGCCGGCCGTCGGCGCTGATGGCCGCCGGCGTCCCCCCGGCGTTCCCCTTGGCGCCGTTGGCTCCCGCGGCCCGGCTCACCAGGGTCGTGGTGTTGGCCACCATGTCGCGGACGTAGACGTCGGAGCCCGAGAGGGTGTCGGCCGGGTCGATGTTGGTGGCCGCGACACGAAGCTCACCATGCGCCCGTCGCCGCTGATCGCCGGGTCGTCGCCGCCGAAGTCGGACTTGACCCCCGCCGCCCCTGTCGCCCGGCTGGCCAGCGTGGTCGTGTTCGCCACCAGGTCGCGGACGTAGATGTCGGCGTTGCCGTCGGTGTCGACCGGGTCGAGCATGGCGCGGGACCGGAACGCGACCCACCGCCCGTCGGCACTGATGGCGGGCTCGTCGCTCGTGTCGTTCCCCTTGGCCCCAGTCGCCCCCGTCGCCCGGCTCACCAGCGTGTTCACCCCGGTTCGTCGGTCGCGCAGGAAGATGTCCGGCGTCGTGTCGCCGTCGGCGGGGCTGAGGTTGGTGGCGGTGGACTGGAACGCAATGAAGCGCCCGTCGGCACTGATCGACGTCGTGCCAGTGGACCCATTGGCCTTGGCGCCAGCCAGCCCCGGCGCCCTGCTCTCGAGGGAGGTCGTCGGGGCGCCCACCGCCTGTGCCGGATCCGGGAGCGCGATGCCGGAGAACCCGAGGCCGAGCGCCAGCACGACGATCAGGGCGTGCCGGCCGGCCGCCGGACGACGGCCCGGCCGGGGGCGTCGCATCGGGTGCGCCGCCTACCGCTTCCGGCCGGGTTCGAATCGATAGCGCTCGACCGGCAGCCGGTCGCTGTAGAGGACGTACCCCCAGGTCGAGCGGTCAGCAGGGTCGCCCGTGCACTCGCCCCCGATGATGCGGCGCCGGCCCTGCTCCCACTCCCGGGACAGGGCGGCGTACACGCCCCGGAAGGGCGCATCGCCGAAGGCGAACACGCCGCCGTCCTCGGCGAACAGCCAGTACCCCTCGCCCGTGGGCGTGGCCGCGACGCCGACCACCGGCGCGTGGAGCACCACGTCGCCCATGGAGCCGTGGGCGCCCTTGTCCGGGAAGGCGAATGCCCCGCCGTCGCCGGCGGCCATGAGGTAGCCGAGCCTCCCGGCGGCCTGGACGGCGCAGCCGGCCCGGATGTCGGCCTGCAGGGACAGGCTGCTCACCGAGTCGTGGAAGGGCGCCGAACCGAAATTGAAGACACCGCCGTCGGCCCCGAAGAGCCAGTAACCCCTGCCGTCGGGTGTGGCGGCCATGGCGGTGATCGGCCGGTTGAGGGTGAGCTGCCCGAACGGCCCCTGGAACTCGGCGTCGCCGAAGGTGAAGACGTGACCCTCCACGTCGACCAGCCAGTACCCCATGCCCGAAGGCGTGGAGGCGCCGCCGGCGACCGTCGGACCCCCCTTTCCGGCGCGGGAGCCGAAGAACTGCGTGCCGGTCGCGAACACCCCGCCGTCGGAGGCGACGACCCAGCCGCCCCCGCCGGGGCGGGGCATGAAGCTGACCGCGCCCGGAATACCGCCGGGCTCGAGCTGGGGCGTGACCTGCTGGAGGAACTGTGGCTTGTCCTGGATGAAGCCGAGCAGCGGGTCGCCCGGGCACTCGGTGCTGTGCCAGAACTGGTGCGGCCTGAGCTGGTCGCCCGACCCGTTGGCCCGGAAGTAGGCCAGCACGTCGTGCATGGCGGCCCGGGCCTCGTCGGTGAGGGGATCGCCCTTGCCGCTGAGGTAGCAGTGTGCGTAGTGGGTGCGGTTCCCCTCGTTGGTGCCCTGAGCGGCTGTGCGGACGCCCAGCCAGCGACCCTCGAACACCGACCCGTGCGGACAGACGACGCTTGTATAGGCGATGTCGGCCCATCCACGCTTGTTCATGTGGAACTGCTGGATCCCCCGGACCTTGGCCGCACACGTGGAATGGGCGAAGGAGCCCATCTGCGGGCCCTCGTAGTGAATGGTGTTGCCGAGCGTGGACTTGATGGCGGTGCGGGCGCGGGCGCCGGCCGCGCCCCACTCCTTCCTGGTGACGAGTCGATCGGGCAGGGTCATTGCTCGACCTCCTCGATCACGTCGTCCACGTGGTCCTCGAACGCCTCGTCGGGACCCTCCTCCTCGACCACCTCGGCGCCATCCCCGACGTCGGTGACCACAACAGGTCCATCGCCCATCACTGCTACCCCCATTCTCGAGCGCCGTCTGCAACGTAGAACGTCGCGCTTGGCGGCTTTGGGGTCAATGGGGGTGGCCCACCGGTTGTCGGGGGTGCCAGCTGCACCTCCACCTCGCGGGCGTCGGCGACGTCGGCGACGAGTTGTCTGCGGTGACCGACTCCGTTCGGTCATCGCTGCTCGGGCCGCTCCGTCACTTTGATCTGCCGGCAGCGCACGATGTGCTGCAGGAGCGCCATCGATGAGAACGTTCCTCTCGGGTCAACCGTTCCGACCGTGCCGACGCCTAACAAGACGGCGGTCGCGGAATCAGGCGTGAGCTACCACCTCACGTACCTCGACGGCTTCCAACGCAACCCCTTCCGGCACGGTCCCCGCGATCCGTTCGCTGGCAGCCCGGGCGGCGTCCTCGGACTCGAAAACGATCATGGAGAGCCCGGTGTTGTCCGCACGCGTCCAATAACCCGCTACGAACCCTGGTGCCTGTGAGACCTGAGGCACGACCTCATCTCGCAGGGCGGCCACTGCAGCCCCTTCTTCGGTGATCCTGACTTTGACGACAATCGCATGCATGACGCCCCCTCAGCTTCTGGATAGGAAGGTCCGCGAAGAGTAGCCCCGCCCCGAGGGAGGCCGTCATGACAGAGGTCCGCCGGTTCGCCGGTTCCAAGCTTTGGTGAGCAGCACCCTGCGGTTCGGCGCGCCGGACTTTGCGAAGATGGCCTTCAGGTGGTTCTGGACCGTGTGTGTTCCGAGACAACATGCTCTCGGCGATCCGGCGCGTGTCGGCGCCGGCGGCCAGGTAGACGAGGAGCTTACTGGCCACCTCGGGCCAGCCCACACCGGCCCACGACCGAGTAGCACCGGGCATGGATCGATGAGACCGTGCGCATACGGCCCGGCTCGTCGGCATGTCCACGCCGGCGTCGGCCCACAGCCGGGCGGCGTCGGCCTCGAGGCCGTGGAGTTCGTACTCGATGCGCAAAGGAGCCCCAGCCGTGGGTCACAAGGGTATGCCGGCCCACGCGGCGGCGACAGGGCCCGCGTACTCGCCCTCCTCGGTTCTTTGGAGGCGCCCCACGCGACGACCTTCACCGTCGAGAACTCTTTCGTGTTCGTTCCAGACGATGCGAGCGGCCCGTCGTACTCGGGGCACTCGCAAACACATATCAGCGATAGGTTCATCGACGTGCCTGGCGTGCTCCAGTTCGAGAACACGATCATCGCCAAGGGCGACGACGGCTCTGTACTCCGGGTTCACGAGGTGGCCCGCGCGCTGATAGCCGAGGACGGAACACTCACCATCGTGTTCGATCGGGCCCGCTGCGAATCTGGTTAGCACCCCGCCGGGCGCTGCGGTCGGTCATCGCGCAGCCGAAGCGCCCGCAGGCGGGCACCTGCCTACGGGAAGACGTTCCCTGATTCGAGAACCTTCCCAGCCCCGCGCCGACCGGGCCATCACCAGGTACACGGACCATCCGGGTCGGGCCAGGGAACTGGCCTCCTTGCCGATCTTCACGGGCCCGACGTCTCCGGACAGCCACAAGGCGCCGGGCTCCACCCGCTCGATCGTGAAGTAGTCCTCCACGATGTCGTCGTCGGCCAGATCCCCGTCATCCTTGGCGGCGCGCTGGGCCTGGTCGAACAGGAGCCGGGACAGCCGCTCGGCCCTCGGCAGGTCCCGGGCGGCGCTCGATCCGCGCTCGACCGCCTCGCCGGCGGCCGCCGCATCGAGGAAGCCGTTGGCCGCCATCCACTTGGCCAGCTTCTTGGTCACCGTGCCCGCCGCCCGCAGGAGATCCTCGCCCGCCATCACCTTGCGCACCATGAAGTAGCCGAGGAACTCGCCAAGGCCGAGGGTGTCACGCCTTCTGTTGAAGTTCGGCGGTGGCCACTGCTGTGATCAGGCAGCAGCCTGATCGTACGTGGGTGCTGTGACAGCCTCCTTCGACGCCCTTCGGGCGACTTCGGCACGGAGGGCGGCGACGAGTTC
>DATAIT010000040.1 GCA_036262515.1 Acidimicrobiales bacterium
GAGACCATCGCCAACGTGGACGAGGTGGAGGAGGCGCTCGAGGGTTCGCCGTTCGAGTGGATGCTCGACGAGCAGCCGCCCTGATCGATGCTTGCTGCTCTGCGTCGCCGGCGTCTCCTGGTCGTGGTGCTGGCCTGCCTCGCTGCACTGCCCGCCGTCGCCTTCGGCGTCTCGTCGCTCACCGACAACCCGCCGCCGCCCGCACCCGTCCTCGAACGCCCGAACATCGTCTTCGTGCTGACCGACGACCAGAGCCTCGAGTCCGTGGCCCGCATGCCCTACGTGTCGAGCCGCACCGACTGGATCACCTTCGACAACGCCTTCCTCAACGTGGCCCTGTGCTGTCCCAGCCGGGCCAGCATCCTCACCGGCCAGTACTCGCACCACACCGGCGTGGAGGACAACCAAGGCGCGGCGTCGCTGCGCGAACAGCAGACGGTGGCCACCTGGTTGCAGGGCGCCGGATACCAGACGGCCCTGTTGGGCAAGTACCTGAACGGCTACACCGGGGTGCGGATTCCACCCGGGTGGGACGAGTGGCAGGCCTTCACCAAGGTCGGGTACTTCGACTACGCGCTGAACGAGAACGGGCGCATCGTGGCCCACGGCTCGGCCGAGGCCGATTACTCCACCGACGTCCTGGCCAGGAGGGCCCAGCGGTTCATCGCCCGCCAGACCGGGCCGTTCTTCTTGTACCTCGCCCCCACCTCACCGCACGCGCCGAGGACGGCCGCCCCCCGCCACCGCGACCAGTTCATCGACACGCCGATCATCGAGCCGCCCAGCTTCAACGAGGCCGACGTCTCCGACAAGCCGGCCTGGGTGCAGGCCCTCGCGCCCACCGACCAGGCGGCCATGGAGAACCAGCGGCGCAAGCAGTACCGGTCGCTGCTGGCGGTGGACGACATGGTGCGCGACCTGTTCACGTCGCTGCAGGACAACGGCGAGCTCGACACCACGGTGGTCGTGTTCATGACCGACAACGGCTACAGCTTCGGTGAGCACCGCTACGAGCGGAAGACGTGCGCGTACGAGGAGTGCATCCGCACGCCGCTGCTCGTCCGCTACCCCGGCGCAGCTGCGAAGCACGTGTCCGCCTTGGCGCAGAACGTCGACATCGCACCCACCTTCGCCCACCTGGCGGGCGTCACCCCGCCCATCGCCGAGGACGGCCGCAACCTCGTCCCTCTGCTGCGGGGGGTGACCACGACGTGGCGCGATTCGGTCCTGCTCCACTGGAACGGGCGGCGCCCCGACTCGCCCGATCCCGAGGACGTGACCGACGTTCCGGCCTTCTGGGGAGTGCGGACCAAGCGGTACAAGTACGTCGAGCTGGAGACGGGCGAGCGGGAGCTGTACGACCTGCGCGTTGATCCCTACGAGCTCGACAACCGCGCCGGCGACGCGGCGCTGGCCGATATCCGGGCCGACCTCGCGGCCCGGCTCGAGGTGCTGCGCCAGTAGTGAGCGTGCCCGGGCGACCGGCATCCGGCGGCCGGCCGGGCCGGCTGACCGGCCCGAGCGGCTCAAGCCGCTCCGTCGAGCGCCGATACCACTACAGAACCGCCTCATCCCCACGAAACGGCAACCCCGGAGAAATCCGAGAGACGCAACGCCACGGGCCTACAGGGCACACCGCCCCATGGCCGCCGGGCTACCGAAACGGGCTCCTTCGCCCTCAGTGGAGATCGACATATCCCAGGAGGGCAGCACATGTTCATTCGCGCGCACCGCCGGCCCCGCCAGGCCGGCCTCGGCCACCGCCCGCTCGCCGTAGCCGCCACCGCACTGGCGCTGGCGGCCGGGCTGTCCTCGTCGACGACGTCAGCGGGAGCCTCCGAGGATGGCCCTGTCGTCACCCCGCCGCCCGGCATAGCCAACGACTGCTCCGTCGACGTCACGGCCAAGATCAACTCCTGGATCAACAAGACGCCCGACGGGTCCACGCTGTCGTTCACGCCCGGCGCCTGCTACCGCATCGAGCGGACCGTGCTGGTCAAGAACCGCCATGGCCTGACCTTGGAGGGCAACGGCGCAATGTTTCGCGCCTTCACCGACGGCACCGGTTACGTCGACAACCTCCAGACCCGCAACCACTTCTACCTGTGGGGCGGCGGCGACCTCACGGTGCGCAACCTCAAGATCCAGGGCGTGAACACCGACCACCGCTACCACTCTGAATACGCCGGGCAGCGGGGGTTCCGCATCGCCGGCGTGCAGGGCGCCCTGCTCGACAACCTCACGATCTTCGAGGTGCGGGGCGATTTCATCGAGGTCGACCCCGACTACTACCAGACGTGGCGCTGGAGCAACGACGTCACGATCCAGAACTCGACGTTCACCTACGCCGGACGCCAGGGCTTCTCGATCACCGGTGGTCGCCACATCATCTTCCGCAACAACACGCTGTCGAATCCCGCCCTGTCGTCGTTCGACATCGAGCCCGACAGCGGCACCAGCATGGACGCCAAGGGCTATCCCACCTTCGGCGGTGCCTCCGACGTCCACATCGTGAACAACGACGTCGGCCCCGGAGGCATTCTCTTCTTCGGCAACGTCGTGCGCGACTCGGTGGTCACCAAGGACGTCGAGATCAGCGGCAACCGTCTCCACGGGATCCCCCTCAACGTGTGGGTCGTCGGCCACGAGAGCCGGCCCTACAAGCGCTACTCCGTCACCAACAACGTGAGCGACACGGCCCACGGCGGCCCCCGCAGCGCAGTGGAGCTGGAATACGTCGAGGGCGCGGTGGTGAGCGGGAACCGCCAGCCCTTCTACTTCGCCACCCCGTCCCCCGTCGTGGCCGTGCGGACGTGGAGCTCCTCCGACGTCGTCGTCAAGGACAACAAGTTCGGTGGGGCCAAGGTCGTGCTGGCCAAGGACAAGGCCCGTTTCGGGGCGGCCTGGAGGGGCGCGGCCGGGGGCACGCACGTCGCCTGCGGGAACCGCTACGGCAAGCCCGGCGAGCTCGACGTCGACGAGGCGTGCGCGTAGGAACCCGCGGAAGGGCCGGAGCGCACGATCCGCCCGTCAGCACAGCCAGGCGCTGAGGTCGCGGCCGAGCAGGTCCTGGAGCTCGAGGATGTCGCTGCGGTACAACTCGACCAGCTGATGCCGCACGTCCGCCGGGAAGTCCACGGGCCGGCGGTTGCGCCTGGCCAGGTAGCCGGCGACGCGCGCCTTGGCCCCGCTCGGCACCAGGGGTGACAGGGCCGGTCGCAGGCGGCCGCCGCCGCCGAGGAGACCGTGCAGCGCCTTGCTCTTCGGGACGTAGGAGACGTTGCGCTCGACCGATGTGTCGGCCACGAACGAATCGTCCACGCCGAGGAATCGGAACAGATCGGCCAGCACGGCGCCGGGATCGCGCCGGTAGTCGTCGTAGAGGACCACCCGCAGCTGCGCCGCCGGGAACGTCTCGTAGTACCGCGCCAGGTACCGCCCGTAGAAGCCGAGCCGCACATAGCGCCGCTCCCGCACGCCTGGCGGCGGCGCCTCGCCGTTCAGCTCGGCGGCGATGGCGTCGCCGAAGCCCAGGGGCTCGCGGCCGCGGGAGAGCTGCATCTGGTAGTTGGAGAAGGCCCGGTCGACCGGGTTGCGCAGGACGGCGAGGAGCCTGGCGTCAGGCACCAGGCGGCGGATGGCCGCAGGCGCCTCGGCGCTGCCGAGGTAGGCGGTGGACGCCTCACCGACGGCCCGCTCGGTGGTCACCTCGTCGAACAGGGCGGTGTAGGTGTCGAGGGTGAACGTCGAGCCGAGGGCGGCCTGCGATGCGGGGTCGTGGTCCTGGATGGCGAAGAACCCGGGCTCCTTCACCGGGCTCATGTACACCTGCGGGTGCTGGCCGAGGTAGGAGGCGAGCGAGGTGGTGCCCGCCTTGTTGGCGCCGAGCAGGAGGAAGTTGGGCAGGGTCATGGAGACCGTCGCCAGACCGTCGCAGGCCGCAGGGGCCACCCGGTCATGGCGATCGCGCCGGCCTTCGGGCGCTGATCTCGAGGCACAGGTCGGCCACGAACGGCGACCACTCCACGAAGTGGCGGCAGGGATCCTGGCCGGAGACGTCGCGCACGTCGACGAACCCCGCTTCGTCGAGGAGAGCGGACAGCACCGGAAAGGTGAACAGCACGGTGTGGTCGGGCCGCCCTTCGAGGTCGGCCGGGCCGCGGCAGTCGCGAGGATGGTGGCCATACCCGTAGGCCGCGCTCTGGGCGGCCCAGAAGGTGGCATCGTCGTCGGCCGATGCGAGCACGGCGCCGACGCTCTTGGCGTTGGGGGTGTGGATGGCCAGGACCCCGTCGTCGCACAGCACCCGGTGCCACTCCCGCAGGGTGGCCAGCAGGGCAGGCGGGGGGACGTGCTCGATCATGTGGACGGTGAGCAGCTCGTCGGCCCAGGCGTCGGGAACCGGGAGGTGCGCTCCCTTCACCAGCAGGTCGACGCCCGGTGCCTTGGGCGTGACGTCGACGTGGACGTAGCCGGGCGTGGGGCAGCCGCCGGAGCCGATCTCCAGCTTCCGTGCACCGGGCGGTGGAGGATCGAGCCGCAGCCGCCGGCGCAGCGGCTCCGGCATCGCCCGCAGCCACGGCGCCCCCTCGGGGCGGAACGACTGCTTGCGGGCCATCGACCCGGTGGTGCGGCCCACCACGACGGCGGCGCCGTGTGCCTTCGCCACCAGCCGCTTGCCGCCTGCCCGCATGGTGGTCGTCATACCAGTCCCTTCATGTTCAGCCACAGACCGGTGTCGATCGCGGGGACGAGGTGGGCCAGCCGGCGGGTGTCGTCGGCGTAGGCCTCGGCGAGGTCGCGACGGAGCCGGGCGGGAAGCTCGCCGGCACCGGGAGGCGACTCGTTCACCCGCCGGGCGAAGGCGGGCAGGGCCTCGGGCGGGTCGAGGCGGAGGAAGTCGAAGGTCCTGCGCAGCTCCTGCTCGGGATCCGCCGCGCACCGCTCGTACTGGAGCACCAGCACCCGGGCGGCGTCGATCGAGTGGAGGAAGCGCTCCAGCTGGAGGTGGTACAGCCCGCGGGCGAATGCGTCGGAGTACAAGAACAGTGGGTCGGGCGGAACGGGCTTGGAGCGCTCGTGGGCCAGGCCCGACCAGAACCGCTCCACGGGATCGCGCACGAGGACGAGGAAGCGGGCGTCGGGAGCCGTCTGGGCGAGGAGCGGCGCCACCCAGAAGTCGTGGAGGTAGCGCGGCGTCCACTCCCCCACCAACCGTCCCGCCGGCCGTGGGAAGTACCGGTGGTACTCCGAGGCGATGGTCGCCGTCGCTCCGCTCTCGCAGAGGCGGTCGAAGAAGTGGGCCTCCTTGGGGCTGCCGGGTGCTCTGGCCACGCCCGGGTGGGTGCTCATCATGTCGAACCACCACGACGTGCCGCACCGCTGCGAGCCCACGCCCACGAAGTCGGGCGGCCCCGTGGTCCATCCGGGCGGGCAGGGGGGCGGAGCGATCTCCCGAGGCGGCGCCGGCGCCGGGCGGGCGGGGTGCACGAGCCGGGCGGCGGCGGAGCGGAGCGAGGTGCGGCTAGCCACGCGGTGTCGAACCCATGACCGCCGAAGATCCCACCGACGCGGCGGCCCGCTGTGTGGCCTCGAGATAGGCGTGGCCGTAGCGGAGGTCGGGCTCGAGGTGGTTGCCCTCGGCCCACTCGTTCCACGCGTTGACGAACACGGGCGCGCCGGGTGAGCCGGCGGCCGCCCGGGCGAGGATCTCGCGGAGCCACCGCTCGTACAGCTCCGGCGTCGAGCCGCGGATGGCCAGGCCTCCCGCTCCCCGGCGCGGCGTGTTGTCCCACGCGGGAGCCACGCAGGGGAACCGGCGGTAGCCCGGTGCCGGCTTGGCCAGGTTGCGCTCCACCAGCTCGGCGTACTCGTGGACGCGCAGCGCCCCCGGCGGCTGGCGCCGCAGGCGCCGGAGCGCTTCGGAGACCAGGCGGGGGCCTCGCTGGGCCGGGCCCATGTTGAGCCAGTCGGGCTGGAACTCCACCGCCGCGTCGAAGCCGAGCGGCATCGGGTCGCCACGGTCCTCGGCGTGGCCTTCGACCCGGCACAGGAACAGCTCACCGACGCCGAGGCGGGCCGCCTCCTCCCGCCAGGCCGTGGTCGTTCGCAGCGGGTCGGCCACCTTCGACGCCCGGTAGACGAGAAACAGCGGCTTGCCCTCGACCCGCAGGTAGCGCTCGTCGGCGAAGGCGGGGACGAGGGATCGGATGTGGCGGATGTCGTCGTCGTCGGAGTACTGCTGGGCGACCAGGATCGAGTCGCTGCACCCGTCCCACGCCCGGTTCCAGTCTTCGTTGGCCCAGCACAGGCAGAAGGGGAGATCGGGCCTTCCGGAGGCGAGCACCTCGTCGAAGGGCCGGGACAGCAGCCGGCGGCCGTGGAACCAATAATGGAAGTAGCAGAAGCCGCCGATGCCGTGCCGGCGGGCCAGGTCGGCCTGCGCCTCACGGGTCTCGGGCACCCGCAGGTCGTAGAAGCCGAGGTCGGCGGGGATGTGCGGTTGGTAGTGCCCGGGGAACAGTGGGCGGGCGGTCACCGTGCTGCGCCACTCCGTGAAGCCCGGCCCCCACCACTCGTCGTTCTCCGGGATGGGGTGGTACTGGGGGAGATAGAAGGCGATCAGTGGGCCCGGAGCGGGCTGCACCCGGTGGCCGGGCACGGCGTGCAGCGAGACCTCGGCCATGGCGCATGCAGTCTAACGGTCCGGGTTGCGATGCCCGAAGCGGCGTGGCTGGTCCCCAGGGCGTTTCGGGCGTCTTCGCGCTCCGACCAAGCAGCGGTGACAGGGATGGTCGGAGCTGCGTGGCCCAGAGGCGGGGCAGCGCGGTGTCACAATCGCTGGCCCAGGAGCGGTCGAGGTCGTCTATCCGATTTGTAAGCGCAAAGCAACAAGGCAGTTGTGTCTCGGGCGATCTCTAGCTACGCTTCGCACACACATTGCCGATTGAGGAGGCTGGCGCATGACCACAGGAGCGTGGAGGGTTGCTGCCGCCGCCTCGACGACACTCGCCCTCGGTCTTCCCGGTGTCTTGATCGCCGCCAACGGCGTGCCCGCCCCCCGGCCGGCGGCGCCTGCGCTTTCCCAGCCGGACGCCGCCACCGAGGCGGCCGTCGCGTCGATGGCGAAGGCGCCGCTCAGCTTCGAACCCAACGTGGGCCAGGCCGAGCCGGGAACCGCCTTCGTGGCCCGTGGACTCGCCCACAGCCTGTCGCTCGAGCCCGACGCCGCCACCTTGACCACCGGGAACTCGGCCGTGCGCATGCGCCTGGTCGGTGGCGACCCGGGCGCCCGGGTCCAGGGCCGCCACCAGCTGGAGGGGCGTATCAACTACCTGGTCGGCAACGATCCGGCCAAGTGGCGCTCCGACGTGGCCACCTACGCACAGGTGGCGCACGAGCAGGTGTGGCCGGGCATCGACCTGGTGTGGCACGAGGCTCGGTCCGACGCGCTGGAGTACGACTTCGTAGTGGCTCCCGGGGCGGACCCGAACGCCATCGCCGTGCGCTTCGAGGGCGCCACCGGCCTGCGCCTCGACGGCGGTGACCTGGTGGTGTCCACCGACGGCGGCGAGCTGCGCCAGCACGCCCCCGTGTTGTACCAGGACGCAGGCGGGCGCCGGTTGCCCGTGGACGGCCGCTTCACGCTCGACGGCGACACCGTTCGGTTCTCGGCGGGTGCCTACGACCCCTCCATGCCCCTGGTCATCGACCCCACCCTCGTCTACTCCACCTACCTGGGTGAGACGTCGGGAGAGGCTCGGAACGACCACGGCAACGACATCGCCGTCGACAGCGCCGGCGCCGCGTACGTCACCGGCGAGACGTGCTCGACCGGATTTCCCGTGACCAGCCTCGCATACCAGAAGACCAAGAACGCCGCCTGCGACGCCTTCGTCACCAAGTTCAGCCCGACGCAGGGCACCGGCGTAGGCACCGGGCTGGTGTACTCCACCTATCTCGGTTCCTCCGGCGGCGACGAGGGGCTCCAGATCGCGGTGGACAGCGCCAAGAACGCATACGTCATCGGCGAGGCGGCGACCGACTTCCCCACCACCCCCGGTGCCTATCAGACGAGCGGGACGCTGTACACGTCCTCCTTCCTGGCCAAGCTCAACAAGGGGGGAGGCAAGCTGCTCTACTCCACCTACCTGGGGGACGCGAATGTTCGAGGGCTGGCGCTCGGCCCGGCCCTCCCGGCCACCCCGACGCAGCCCACCGTCTACGTGGACGGCTACGGGGGCGATGCAGCCACGGCCGACGCCTTCCAGACGACGTGCAACCTCAATGACAGTGGGAGCTGTTCCGACATCTGGCTGGCCAGGTTGAACGCCGTCGGCGGTGGGTCCAGCGACGTCGTCTATGCCACCTATCTCGGCGGAACCGGCGGCGACGACCCCGATCCCTCCCCGGGCGGTTCGCTGGTCGTCGACGGTGCAGGACGGGTGTACCTCGGCGGCAACACGACCTCGACCGACTTCCCGCTGGCCGGCGCCAACGGGAGCTTCGACACGACGAAGCTGGTGCCGAGCAACTGCCCAACCCCGCCGTGCGCGGTTCATCCGGGCGGTTTCGTGGCCCTGATCGACCCCTCTCTGCCGGCCGACGGGACGGGCGTCCCGTCGGCCACGAACCAGCAGCTGGTGTGGTCCAC
>DATAIT010000041.1 GCA_036262515.1 Acidimicrobiales bacterium
AAGCGGAGGTAGGCGACCTCATCCAGGACGCGCAGTCGCTCGAGCACAGCCACGCCGACCTGCTGACTGGTCACCTCGGGACCCTCGAGCCGCAGCGCCTCTTCGAGCTCGGCCGCCAGCTCCTCGACCCGTTCCGAGGCGCCCGCCCGGTTCTTGGTGGCGGCCCGGAGCCCGGCCGCCAGCTTGGCTCGTTCGAAGGGCTCCCGATGACCCGAACGCTTCACCACGAGGAGCGGTGCCTCCTCGATGCGCTCGAAGGTCGTGAACCGCCGGCCGCAGGCCAGGCAGGCGCGGCGCCGGCGGATGGCGGCCCCGTCGTCGGCCGTGCGGGAGTCCACCACCTTGTCGTCGACACCGGCGCACGACGGGCAGCGCACGGGCCCACGCTACGTGTTCCCGCTGCATGCCGTGGCGTGGGGGATGACACCAGGTGGCCCGTTCGGGTCACCGGAAATTGGCCAGGCCTGCCCCTTTGGACAACCACGCAGAGTGCCGAAGGAACAGGCACATAAGGCCGAGGACGACGAAGCGGCCCCAAGCCCAACACCCACAGCGGCCGTCGGGCCTCGAAACGGAGAAGAAGATGAGCGACGCACTTGCAAGCCACGATGTCAAGCGGGACAGGGTCAAGCGTGACTACCTGACGGTATCCGAGGTGGCCGATCTCTTCCACGTGTCGGCGAAGACCGTGGTGCGGTGGGCCAACGACGGCCGCCTGCCCTATATGGCCACCCTGGGCGGGCACCGGCGCTTCCCGCGCGGCCCGATCGAGGGAATGGTGGCCGGCCAGCACCGCGGCGCCCCCGGCCTCGTCTAGCCATCCGAGGGGCGGTCAGCGGCCGCTCAGCCCGGCGGAAGCTCCAGGCGCTCCCCTGCCCGCAGGGGAGCGCCGCCGCGTCCGGCGGCCAGGCGCTGCACGACCGGTCGCACGTCACCCGTCGGCTGGAGTGCCCGGGCGATCGCCCACAGGGTGTCCCCCGGTCGCACCACGTACGACCCCTGAGCCACGGGGACGGCTGCCCCGACCGACACCGACCCGGCCGCCGGCGCCCGCCCGGAGGGCGTGAGGGGCACGTCTCCGAGCACGCCGACCGCCGCTCCCCCGCCCAGGAGCACGGCGGCGGTGAAGGCGGCGACGGCGCGGCGCCGGCGGAACTGGGCGGCCGTCGGCCGCCGGCCCGGCGTGGGACGAGCGGCGGCCGGCGGGGCGGGCACGGGCCCGACCGCGTGGACGGGGCGGCGGGTTGGACGCGTCACGGACCCTGGGAGGCGGCGGCTGGGCATCGGGTGGACGTGTGCGGTCACGATTGCGGCTCCTGGATCGGGTTCCGTGCAAAGGGTGGCGTGGGGGTGTGACAGCGTCGTGATGGTACGAACGAGTGTTCGTCCCATCCCACCACGAACGGGCGTTCGCCGTCAAGCGCCTTTGGGGAACGGGTGTTTGCCCCCGACCAGTCGGGCTGGTACGGTGCAGGCAGGAACGCACGTTCGCCGGCGCTCCTGACGAGGAGGAGCCATGCCCGAGGTCGACACGCCCATCGTGCTCACCGGCAAGCGTCGGGAGATCCTCGACTTCATCGCCGACCAGCTGCGCGAGCGGGGCTTCCCACCGTCGGTCCGTGAGATCGGCGAAGCGGTCGGCCTCACGTCGTCCTCCACCGTGCACGCGCACCTGTCGACCCTCCAGAAGCAGGGCTTCTTATGGCGCGACCCCACCAAGCCGCGAGCCATCGAGGTGCGCTACGACCCAGCGTCGGGAGCGGCCATGGCCCGCCGGCCCACCCAGCACGTCCCCCTCGTCGGCGACGTCGCCGCCGGCACCGACGTGCTGGCCCAGGAGAACGTCGAGGAGCTCCTGCCCCTGCCGGCCGACTTCACCGGCTCCGGCACCCTGTTCATGCTCCGTGTGCGGGGAGACTCGATGATCGAGGCGGGCATCCTCGACGGCGACTACGTCGTCGTGCGCCAGCAGCCCGAGGCCCGCAAGGGTGAAATCGTCGTCGCCGGGATGCCGGGCGACGAGGCCACGGTCAAGACGTGGTCCCGCCGGGGAAACAAGGTCGTGCTCAGTCCGGCCAACCCGCGCCTGTCGCCGATCGAGCTCGACCCGCGCGACGTGCACGTCTACGGCAAGGTCGTCACGGTCGTGCGGCGACTCTGAAGGGCCGGCTGACCACCGGCGCCGGCGCGGTCAGCCGGTGGGCTTGCGTCGGCGCAGCATGCCCGCACCGCCGCCCGTCAGCACGAGGAGGACGCCGGCGATCCCGCCGGGCACGGCCACATCGTCGTCGTCCCCGGTCTTCGACGCCGACGCCACCTGGAGCGGTTCGGTGGCAGGAGGCGCCTCGGTCGCCGGCGGCGCCACCGTCGTGGTCTCCGGGAGCGGGGCCGTGGTGGTGGCAGGCGCGGGTGCGGTGGTGGGCGTCGGCGGCCGGGTCGTGGTGACCCTCGGCCGGGTCGTCGGCGGGGCCGTCGTCGTCGCTGCCGTCGTCGGTGGGCTCGTCGTGGTCGTCGGCAGCGGGCCGGCGGCGGCCACGGCGGCGGCGGCGTCGAGACGGCCCACGCACGAGTTGCCGCACGTCACGCTGCGATTGGCGGTGGCCAGCAGGATCTCCACCGCCCGCTGCTGGCCGACCCCCCGGGCCAGCAGGAGGGCCAGCGCGCCGGAGACGTGCGGCGTGGCCATCGACGTGCCCTGGAGGTAGCCGTACTGGTTGCTGGCGCCGGGCTGCCAGAACGTCGAGACGATCTCGCGCTGCTCGGCACCGTCGCCCCCTGGGGCCACCAGCGCCCACTTGGCGCTGCCCGTGGACACCGAGTAGCTGGCGATCTCGTCGTCGGGGCCCGTCGCCCCGACCACGACGGCGTTCACGTTCGCGTAGCTGGCGGCGCCCGACAGGAACTGGGCGTTGCCGGACGCCACGACCGGGATCGCCCCTCGCGCCCATGCGTCGTTCAGTGCCGGGCCGAGTGACGCCTGGCCCCCGAGCAGCCCGCCCAGCAGAACGTTCTCGCCGAGGCTGAGATTGACGATCCTGGCGCCGTGGTCGATCACCCAGCGGATACCGGCTTCCACGTCGGAGAGGTCGGCGCTGTCGTTCTGGAACACGCGGGCCACGACCAGCTGCGCCTCCGGGGCGATGCCGGCGATGCCGATGCCGTTGTCCTTGGTGGCGGCTGCGATCCCGGCCACGTGGGTGCCGTGACCGGCGATGTCCTGGCCGCCGCCGGACACACAGGAGGCGGCGTTGCCGCTGGTGCCGATGCAGCTGGCATTGGCGACGATCTTGCCCTGGAGGTCCTGGTGGTTGAGGTCGACACCGCTGTCGACGATGCCGATCTTCACCCCGGCGCCGACCGAGCCGGCCCACGCCGCAGGGGCACCGATCTTCACCGGCGCCCACTGGTGACTCCACAGGGGATCGTCGGTGGCGCCCGCCGGGCCGGCCGTGACGACCGGGCCGAGCGACGCGGCGACCAGGGCGAGCAGCGCGACGACAGCGCGACGAAGAGAGGGCATCCGGGCCATGATCGCGCGCTGGTGCCGCTACGCAGGCGTCACAGCCCACGGGGACGATTCGGGTGCTGCGGCGAGGTCGCCGAGCAGGAGGCAGGCTGCCGACCGCGGTGCCGGCGGCGCCGCCGGCCCGGGTCTGCTGGGGCCCAGGGTGCTCCCGCCTCCCCCTCCATCCGCCTGCGGGGGCGGCACCGTAGGAACAGTGTGCGGACTCCTTGGACATCCGAGGTCGAGAACACGATGGCGGAGACGGCGGGCGCCCAGCGCCGAGGTCTCCTGGCCGACCTGGTCGCCGGCGGACGGTTCTGCCGCGACACCCGACTCGGCGGGATCCTCCACCCGGGCGTGGTGTCGCTGCGCGAGGTCACCGACGGGGACAGCCTTCACGTGTGCATCGACGCCGAGGACCGGCTCTCGGTGCACGTGGACCGCTTCTCCCCGGTCGCAGGGGGTCGGGAGAACGGGTGCTGCCGCTACTCGGTCCGGGCCGTGGTGGCCCACCTGGCGGCCCATCTCGCCGCCCAGGCCCACAGGTTGGCCAGCGGCGCCCGTGGTCGCCACCGCTGCCGCCTCCAGTGCGAGCTGGTGGAGGTCGACGGCGACGGCTCGGCCGGCGACCCCACCTCCGAGGACGACTCGACGTTCGAGCTGCGCTGCGACGAGATCGTCGACGTGGCCGCCCACTCCGCCAGTCGGCCTGGCGGCTGACGCCTGCGCGCGGCGCGGCGCGCCGTCAGCCGGTCGTCAGCACCGAGGCGAGGGTGGAGAACACCGCTTCCAGCTGCGCCCTGTCCACACACTCGTCGGCCATGTGGGCGACGCTGGGGTCGCCGGGGCCGAAGTTCGTCGCAGGGACGCCGCGTGCGGAGAAGAACGCCACGTCGGTCCAGCCCAGCTTGGCCCGCGGGGCGGTCGTCGCTCCGGCCACCAGCCCGGCGAGCAGCGGATGGGCGAGCCCCGGAATGGCGCCGTCGGCCGAATCGACCAGGTCCACCGAGTCGCCCGCCGCCTCGTCGAGTGCCGGCGCCAGGTAGTCGCGCAGGTGGGCCAGCGCATCGGCCGCCGAACGGTCCGGTGCGTAGCGGTGGTTCAGCTGGACCGTGGCCGCGTCGGGCACCACGTTGCCGGCCACGCCGCCCTCGACGCGCACCGCCGACAGGGCCTCCAGGAACTCGCACCCGTCGAGCACCGGGCGTCGCCCCTCGTAGGCGGCGGCCCGCTCGAGCACCGGCGCCAGCCGGTGGATGGCGTTGGTACCGGCCCAGGGGCGGGCGGTGTGGGCGCGCCGGCCGCCCATGGTGACGGCCACCCGCAACGTGCCCTGGCAGCCCGCCTCCACGACCGCACCGGTGGGCTCGCACAGCACGGCGGCGTCGGCCGCTACCAGCTCCGGACGCTCCGCCAGCAGCCGGCGCAGTCCGTTGTGGCGGGCCTCGACCTCCTCGCACTCGTAGAGCACGTAGGTGACGTCGCACGCCGGTTCCGGCACCGTCCGGGCCAGCTCGAGGATGACCGCGCAGCCCGATTTCATGTCCGCCGCACCGAGGCCCCACAGCACGTCACCGTCGATGCGGGCCTGCTCGTTCCCGTTGGGGGGGACGGTGTCGGTGTGGCCGGCCAGCACCAGGCGTTGGGAGCGGCCGAGGGTGGTGCGGGCCACGACGTTGTGGCCGACGCGATCGACGTCGAGCCAAGGCACGGCCCGCAGCAGACGCTCCACATGGTCGGCGATCGCCTCCTCGTGGTGGCTCACCGACGGGATGTCGACGAGCTCGGCCGTGAAGGCCAGGAGGTCGGTCAACGGCGGTCGCGCCCCGCTGGCGCCGTCACGTGGAGACACCGTGCTCGCGCAGGATCGATTCGAGCTTCAGCTTGTCGTGCTCCTCGCCGACCTCGAGGAACTTGAGGACCAGCACGCACGGGAGCCCGAACTCACCTCCGGCGAACTGCTTGCGGCGGGTGCCCTGGATGGCGATGGCCCGGTCGGGCACGACGCCGCGCCCGAGCTCCTCCCCCGTGTGCACGTCGATGACGGGGATGGACGACGACAGCACCACGCCGGCCCCCACCTTGGCGCCGTTGCCGACGCGGGCGCCCTCAACGATCATGCAGCGGCTGCCGATGAAGGCGTCGTCGCCGATGATCACCGGCGCCGCCTGAGGTGGCTCCAGGACACCGCCGATGCCGACGCCGCCCGAGAGGTGGACGTTGGCGCCGACCTGGGCGCACGAGCCCACCGTCGCCCACGTGTCGACCATGGTGCCGGCCCCGACGCGGGCGCCGATGTTGACGTACGAAGGCATCAAGATCACGCCGGGCGCGAGGTACGAGCCCCAACGAGCGGAGCCGCCGGGAACGACGCGCACGCGCGCCGACGAGTAGTCGTGCTTGAGGGGCAGCTTGTCGTGGTACTCGAACGGCCCGACTTCCGTGACCGCGAGGTGCTCCAAGCGGAAGAGCAGCAGGATCGCCTGCTT
>DATAIT010000042.1 GCA_036262515.1 Acidimicrobiales bacterium
CCGGGCCGCCACCCCCGCCGCCGCCCGCCGGGCCGCCGCCAGCCCCGACACTCGAGCCCCCGCCTCCGCCAGTCGGGCCGCCACCACCCCTACGACCCGCGGGGCCCCCGCCCCCCGCCGGGCCCCCGCCGCGACCCGCCGAGTCCCCCCCTCCGCCCGCCGGGCGGCCACCACCCCCGCCACCCGCCGGGCCGCCACCGCCCCCTCCACCCGCCGGGCCGGCCCAACCAGCAGGGGGGCGGCCGGCCCTGGTCCCCGGCGCCCGGCCGCCGGCTCGACGGCGACGCCGAAGGCACGGACCGCCGGGCAGCCTTCCCACCCGAGGCGCCATCCCGGCCGCCGCCCCGGCTCCCGGGGCCGCCTGGCCGCGACCCGGGCGGCGATGGTCCTGGCGTTCCTGCTCCTGGCCGCTCGGGTCGTCCAGGTGCAGGGCGTCTCGGCCGACCGGTACTCGGCCTTCGGCGAGTCCCAGCGGGTGCATGCCGTCGCCCTGCCCGCCGACCGCGGCGCCATCTTCGACCGCAACGGGCGCGACCTCGCCCTCACCGTCCGCCAGGCCACCGTGGTGGCCGATCCCCGCCTGGTCGAGGACCCTCTCCGGGCAGCCGGCGCGCTCGCTCCTGTCCTCGGGGTCGAGGCAGGCCTCCTCCAGACCCGGCTGACCCGCGACCTCGGCTTCGTGTACCTCGCCCGCCGGGTCGACGACGACGTGGCCGCCAAGGTGACGGCCCTGGCCCTTCCCGGCGTGAGCCTCATCGAGGAGCCGGAGCGGTTCCTGCCGGCAGGGGACCTGGCCACGCCCCTCCTCGGCAAGGTGGGCACGGACAACAACGGCCTCTCGGGTCTCGAGACCCAGTACGAGGACCGCCTCGCCGGCAAGCCGGGAACCATCGTGGTCGAACGTGACCCACGGGGCGGTGACATCCCCGGCGGTGTGCGCAAGTTCGATCCCTCCGCCCGCGGCGACGACCTCGTGCTGACGCTCGACCGGTCGCTCCAGTACGAGACGGAGCGGGCGCTGGCGGCGGAGATCGTCACATCGCACTCCAAGGCGGGCACGGCCATCGTGATGCAGACCCGCAGCGGCGAGGTGCTCGCTCTGGCCAACCTGCAAGCCGGCACGGACGGCGCGCCGCCCCATCAGGCCGACAAGAACATGGCCGTGACCAACGTCTTCGAGCCGGGCTCGGTGAACAAGGTGATCACCATCTCGGCCGCCCTCGAGGAGGGCATCATCAAGCCGAACGACGTGCTCGACGTGCCCGGCACGATCAAGGTGGCCGACCACGTCTTCTCCGAGCACGACCCGCACCCGCTGGCCCGATGGTCGATCACCGACATCATGGCCAACTCGTCGAACGTGGGCTCGATCATGATCGGCCAGCGGGTCGGCAAGGACCGCATCGACAGCTACCTGCGTGACTACGGCTTCGGTTCGAAGACCGGGCTCGGCTTCCCTGGGGAGTCCCGCGGGATCCTGCTCGATCCGAAGAAATGGTCCGGGACGTCGATCGGGACGGTCCCCATCGGCCAGGGCCTGTCCGTCACCTCGATGCAGATGCTCGCCGCCTACAACGCGGTCGCCAACGGCGGGACGTGGGTGGCCCCCAAGCTGGTGCGCGCCACCGTCGACACCGAGGGCCGGCGGCATCCCACGCCGGAGGCTGAGACGCGCAGGGTCGTGTCGGCCCGCACCGCCCAGCAGGTGACGGCGATGCTCAGCGAGGTCGTCCGCGTCGGCACCGGCACGGCAGCGGCGGTGGACGGGTACACGGTGGCGGGCAAGACGGGGACCGCCCGCAAGCCGCTGGAGGGCGCGCGCGGCTACCAGGCCGGCGCCTACGTGGCCACGTTCGCCGGCTTCGTGCCGGCCGAGCGACCCGAGTTCACCGTCATCGTGGTGCTCGACGAGCCCACGCCGATCTACGGAGGCCTCGTGTCGGCGCCGGTGTTCGCGCAGGTCGCGCGCTACGCGCTGCGCCAGTACCAGGTGCCACCCCCGCCCCTCGACGCCCGGCCCGTCGCCGCCGCCGACGTGCCCAGGTCCAACCCCGTCAGCGCCGGTCAGGCCGCCACCGACGGCGCGGCCATCCCGGTGGTCACCACTACGCTGCCGTCGTCCAGCCCGCCGACCCCGTAAGGCCTGGCGCTCCCGATGCGGCTCGAACGACTCTTGGACGACGTCCACGTGCTGGAGCGGCGCGGCGACCCCGAACCTGTCGAGGTGACGTCGATCGCCTACGACTCGCGGGCCGTCGCCGCCGGGGCCCTCTTCTGCTGCCTGCCGGGCCGGTCGAGCGACGGCCACGACCATGCCTCCGGCGCCGTGGAAGCAGGAGCCGTGGCCCTGCTGTGCGAGCGGTTCCTGCCCGTCGACGTGGCCCAGGTGCGGGTGCCCAGCGCGCGTGCCGCCATGGCACCGGCGGCGGCCGCGCTGCGCGGGCACCCGTCGCGGTCCCTGGCAGTGGTCGGCGTCACCGGCACCAACGGCAAGACGACGGTCACCCACATGCTGGCCGCCGTGCTCCGGAGCCACGGATGGACGACCGGGGTCATCGGGACCCTCGACGGGCCCCGCACCACGCCCGAGGCGCCCGAGCTCCAGGCCGCCCTCGCCCGCCATCTCGACGCCGGCGCCAAGGCGGTCGCCCTCGAGGTGTCGTCCGACGCCCTGGTCCAGCACCGGGTCGACGCCACCTGGTTCCAGGTCGCCGCCTTCACCAACCTGAGCCCCGAGCACCTCAACACCCATGGCGACATGGAGTCGTACTTCGCGGCCAAGGCGTCCCTGTTCGACGCGGCCCGGGCCGGCACGGGCGTCGTCAACGCCGACGACCCCTGGGGCCGCCGGCTGCTCGACGTGCCGAGCGGGGTGCCGCTGGTCGCCTATTCCATGGCGGACGTCACCGACGTCGAGGTGCGGCCTCGGAGCACCCGCTTCCGCTGGGACGGCCAGCCGGTCGACCTGCGCCTGGGCGGCCGCTTCAACGTCTCGAACGCCGTCTGCGCCGCCACCGTCGCCCGGTTGCTCGGTGTGCCCGCTCCGACCGTGGCGGCGGGGCTCTCGGATCTGGGGGCGGTCCCCGGGCGCTTCGAACGGGTGGACGCCGGCCAGCCGTTCACGGTCGTCGTGGACTACGCCCACACGCCGGCGGCCCTCGAGCAGGTGCTCGTGGCGGCGCGCGAGGAGGCCGCGGACGACGAGGCGGCGCGCGGTCGGGTGATCGTCGTGTTCGGCTGCGGCGGCGAGCGCGATCGCGGCAAGCGGCCGCTGATGGGCGAGGCCGCAGCCCGCCTGGCGGACGTGGTCGTGCTCACGTCGGACAACCCGCGGGACGAGGACCCGGCGGCGATCATCGAGGAGGTGCGCGCCGGAGCCGGCGCGTCCCGGTCGCTGGTCGTCGACCCCGACAGGGAGGCGGCCGTCGCCGCCGCCGTCGCTGCCGCCCGCCCCGGGGACGTCGTCGTCGTGGCCGGCAAGGGCCACGAGACCGGCCAGACGGCGGCCGGCCGCACGGAGCCGTTCGACGACCGGGAGGTGGCGCGCACCGCCCTGGCCGCCATCGGCTACGGCCCCGGGTCACCGGGGTGATCGACCTCCTGGTGGCGGGCGTGGTGGCACTGGTCCTGTCCCTCGTCGGCACGCCGATCCTCATCGGCTGGCTGCAGGCCAACGGCATCGGCCAGCAGATCCGTGACGACGGCCCTGCCGGTCACTTCACCAAGGCCGGCACGCCCACCATGGGCGGGATCACCATCGTGCTCGGGGCCCTGGGCGGCTATCTCTCGGGCCATCTCCGGGGGGAGAACATCTTCACCAGGGGCGGGATCCTGGTGGCCCTCACGGTGGGCGGCGCCGGTCTCGTCGGTCTGGCCGACGACTGGCTGAAGGTCCGTCGTCAGCAGAGCCTCGGCCTGAACAAGCGGGCCAAGATCGCCGGTCAGCTGCTCGTGGCCGGTGGCTTCGCCGTGCTCGCCCTGAACTGGGCGAACGTGAAGACCGACCTGTCCTTCACCCGCTGGGACTCCGTCGGCATCCACCTCTCGCCGGCGCTGTGGGTGGTGTGGGCGGTGATCCTCATCATCGGGACGTCGAACGCCGTGAACCTCACCGACGGCCTCGACGGCCTGGCCGCCGGCTCGGCCACCTTCGCCTTCTCCGCCTTCGCCATCATCGGCTTCTGGCAGTTCCGGCACTTCGACGTGTACCAGGTGCCCCAGGCCCTCGACCTGGCCGTGCTCGCCGTCGCCCTCACCGGCGCGTGCACCGGCTTCCTGTGGTGGAACGCGGCGCCGGCGCGCATCTTCATGGGGGACACCGGGTCCCTCGCCATCGGCGCCGGTCTGGCCGCGTTCGCCCTGGTGATGAACGTCCACCTCCTGCTCCCGGTCGTCGGCGGCCTGTACGTGCTGGAGACCCTCTCGGTGATGATCCAGGTGGCGAGCTTCCAGCTGTTCCACCGGCGGGTGTTCCGCATGGCGCCCGTGCACCACCATTTCGAGCTGGCCGGCTGGCCCGAGATCACCGTGATCGTGCGGTTCTGGATCCTCGCCGGGCTGTGCACGGCGCTCGCCATCGGGCTGTTCTACGCCGACTTCATCTCGCTCGGGGTGCTGGATTGACCGCAGACGAGACCGCCGCGGTGCACGGGACCGCTGTGGTGGTGGGCTTCGGGGTCACGGGGCGGGCGGCGGTCGAGCATCTGGTGCGGGCCGGTTGGCGGGTGATCGTGGTCGAGGATTCCGTCACGGAGGCCACGGCCAGGGCCGTGGCCTTCCTCGGCGCCACGCTGGGGACCGTGGCCGACGTCACGACGGCGGACGTCGTGGTTCCGAGCCCCGGGGTGGGCCCTGACCACCCGGTGTTCGCGGCCGGGCGCGAGGCAGGCGCCGGCGTCATGAGCGAGGTCGAGCTGGCATGGCGGGCGGCCCCGGACAAGCGCTACGTGGCCGTCACCGGCACCAACGGCAAGACCACGGTGACCACCCTCGTCGCCGCCATGCTCGCCGCCGCCGGGAGGCGGGTGGTGGCGGCCGGCAACATCGGGCTGCCGCTCGTGACGGCGGTGGCCGGCGACGCCGACACCGTCGTTGTGGAGGTCTCGTCGTTCCAGCTCCAGTACACGGAGCGCTTCCGTCCCGACGTGGCGGTGTGGCTGAACCTGGCCCAGGACCACCTCGACTGGCATCGCTCCATGGAGGACTACGCGGCGGCCAAGGCCCGCATCTGGGCCAACCAGGGTCCGGACGGCGTCGCCGTGGTCAACGCCGACGACCCCGGCGTGATGGCCGCCGCCGGCACGGCACCCGGTCGGGTGGTCACCTTCGGCGCGGCCGCCGGCGCCGACTGGTTCGTCGAGGGCGGCTCCCTCCGCGGACCGGGCGGCCCGGTAATGGCCGTGGCCGACCTTCCACGTTCGTTCCCGCACGACGTCAGCAACGCCCTGGCGGCCATGGCGGCCGCCACGGCGGCTGGCGCCGACCTCGTGGCCTGCGCGGCCGGAGCGGCCCGTCTGGAGGGGCTCCCCCATCGCGTGCAGCTGGTGGGCGAGGCTGGGGGGGTGCGGTTCTACGACGACTCCAAGGCGACCACTCCGGCGTCGGTGGTGGCCGCCCTGCAGGCGTTCGATTCGGTCGTCCTCATCGCCGGCGGCCGCAACAAGGGACTCGACCTGCGACCCCTCGCCGGCGAGGGCCACCGGCTCCGGGCCGTGGTCGCCATCGGCGAGGCGGCGCACGAGGTCGAGACGGCGCTGGCGGGCGTGGCGCCCGTCACCGTCGCCACGTCGATGGGCGACGCCGTGCGCCGGGCGGCGGCTGCGGCCGGACCGGGCGACGTGGTGCTGCTCTCGCCGGCGTGCGCGTCCTTCGACTGGTACCGCTCCTACGCCGAGCGGGGCGACGACTTCACCCGCCACGCCCGGTCCCTGATGGGCGCCACATGACGGCCACCTCACGATCGGCGCGCTCGAAGGGTTCGGGCCGGGCGCCCGGAGCACGCGCGGCGACGTCGCCCCGCCGAGCGTCGCCGGTGGGCTCGGAGCGCAACGGCCAGGGGGTCCTGGCGGCCGTCGTCGCCCTCCTGTGCCTCATCGGCCTGGTGATGGTGCTCAGCGCGTCGTCCGTGCAGGCGCTGCGCGAGGACGGGTCGTCGTGGTTCTACTTCCGCCGCCAGGTCCTGTGGGCGGGCCTCGGGACGGTGGCGCTGGTGGTGGCCGCCCGCCTCGACTACCGGAAGCTGCGCCGGGTCGGCTTGCCGTTGCTGCTGCTGGCCGTCGCCCTCCTGGTCGTGGTGCTCGTCCCCGGTATGGGCATCGCCGTCGGCGGCTCGACCCGGTGGATCGGCGTGGGCAGCTGGCGGATGCAGCCCTCGGAGCTGGCCAAGCTCGGCCTGCTGTTCTTCGGGGCAGACCTCCTGGCCCGCCGCGGCGGCCGTCCGGACACGGCCAGGTCCGCCATGCGCGTGATGCTGTTCGGCTTCTGCGTCGTCGCCGGCCTCATCATGGCGCAGCCCGACCTCGGCACCACGCTGGTCGTCGGTTGTGTCGTGCTGTGCCTGCTGCACGTGGCCGGCACGCCGCTGCGGTCGGTGGCCACCCTCCTGCTGTCGGGCGCCGGCCTCGCCTTCCTGCTCGGCATGGCCGAGCCGTACAGGCGGGAACGACTCCTGTCGTTCATGAACCCGTGGGCCGACGCCCACAACACCGGCTACCAGGTCGTGCAGTCGTTGGTGGGCATGGGCACCGGTCGCCTCACGGGGGTGGGCGTGGGTGCAAGCCGGGCCAAATGGGGATTCCTGCCCAACGCCCACACCGACTTCATCTTCAGCATCATCGGAGAGGAACTGGGCATGATCGGCAGCCTGTTCGTCCTTCTCCTGTTCGTGGCGTTCGGCCTGCTGGGCATACGGGCGGCGCTGCGGGCACCCGATCGTTACGGGATGCTGCTGGCCTCGGGCATCACGGCATGGGTGATGGCCCAGGCGTTCATCAACATCGGCGCCGTGGTGGGCGTCGTCCCGGTGAGCGGCCTGCCGCTGCCGTTCGTGTCCTTCGGCGGCACGTCGATGGTGGTGCTCATGGGCGCCGTCGGCGTGTTGTTGAACATCGCCGGCCAGGCGGCGCCGGGCGACGGGCGCAGTCCGTCGCCGGCGCGGTGACGCCGAGGCACGACCGGGTGTGGGCGCTCGTGGCCGGTGGGGGCACGGCCGGGCATGTCCTGCCCGCAGTAGCCGCCGCCGCCGCCCTGGTCGAACGCGGCCACGCAGCGGAGAGCATCAGCTTCGTGGGATCGTCGCGCGGGCTCGAGGCCAGGCTGGTACCCGAGGCCGGGTTCTCGATCACCCTCCTGCCGGGGCGGGGCATCGCCCGGCGGCTCACCCTGGACAACGCCGGCGCCGTGGCCGGGCTGCTGTGGGCCATCGGAAGGGCCTTCGTCCTGACGGCGCGGCGCCGCCCCGCCGTCGTGCTGTCCGTCGGCGGGTACGCCAGCGTCCCCTGCGCGGCAGCCGCCGTCGCCTTGCGGGTCCCGCTCGTGCTGCACGAGCAGAACGCCGTGCCCGGCCTGGCCAACCGGCTGGCCGCCCGCTTCGCCCGGGCCAGCGGCGTCTCGTTCGCCGGCACGGCCCTTCCCCGGGCCATCGTCACCGGGAACCCCGTGCGGCCGGACGTGCTGGCCGTGGACCGGTCGGCTACGGGACGGCGTGCGGCGCGAGCGGCACTCGGTCTCCCCGCCGACGCCACTGTGATCGCGGTGTTCGGCGGCTCCCTGGGGGCGCGGCGCATCAACGAGGCGACGTTCGGTCTGGTGGAGCGGTGGGCGGCCCGGCCCGGCGTCGCCGTACGCCACGCCGTGGGCGCACGCGACTGGGCCGCGGTGGTGGGACGCCTGCCGGCGGTCCCGCCCGGGGGACTGACGTACGACGCGGTCGAGTACGAGGAGCGGATGCCGACCCTGTACGCGGCGGCCGACGTCGTGGTGGGCCGGGCCGGCGGCACCACGGTGGCCGAGCTGGCCGCCGCCGGTGTGCCGTCCGTGCTGGTGCCGCTGCCCGGCGCACCGAACGACCACCAGACGGCCAACGCCAAGGCCCTGGTGGACGCCGGTGCGGCCGTGCTGGTCCCCGACGGCGAGCTCACCGCCGAGCGCCTGGCCGGCGAGCTGGACGCCCTGGTCGGCGACCCGGAACGCCTGGCCGCCATGGGAGACGCGGGGCGACGCATCGCCCGCCCCGACGCGGCTGAGCGGGTGGCCGAGCTGGTGGAGCGCCATGCCCGGCAGTGACGTCTTCGACCTCTCGCGGCCCCGGCGCATCCACGTCGTCGGTGCGGGCGGCATGGGGATGAGCGCCATCGCCTCGGTCCTGGCCGCCATGGGCCACCGGGTCTCCGGCAGCGACCTCAAGTCGTCGCCGTCGCTCGAGCGGCTGCGCACCCTCGGCGTCGAGGTCGCCGTCGGCCATCGCGCCGAGAACCTCGGCGGCGCCGAGGTCGTGACGATCTCGACGGCGGTGCCGTCCTCGAACCCGGAGGTGGTCGCGGCCGCCGCCGCCGGCGTGCCCGTCCTGCGCCGGGCCGAGATGCTGGCTGCGGTCGCCGCCACCCGGCGAAGCGTCGGTGTGGCCGGCACGCATGGCAAGACGACCACCTCGTCGATGCTGGCGCTGGTGCTGGTGGAGGCGGGCCTGCGCCCGTCCTTCCTCATCGGCGGGCAGGTGAACGACGTGGGCAGCGGCGCCGTGTGGGACGACGGCGAGTGGCTCGTCGTGGAGGCGGACGAGAGCGACGGCACGTTTCTCGAGCTGCCGCTCGAGGCGGTCGTCGTCACCAGCGTCGAGCCGGACCATCTGGCCCACTACGGCGGCAGCTTCGACGCCGTGGTCTCCGCCTTCGAGCAGTACCTGCGCCAGGCCCCGGGGCCGAACGTGGTGTGCGCCGACGACGCCGTCGCCCGGCGGCTGGCGGCCGCAACCGGCGCGGTCACCTACGGCACCGACGAGTCGGCGACCTACCGGATGTCGGACGTGCGCTCCGGGCGCAGCAGCGTCGCGTTCACGGTCGCCCATGCCGACGACGTCCTCGGGCGCGTCGCCCTCCCGGTCCCAGGTCTCTACAACGCCCGCAACGCGTGCGCCGCCCTGGTGACCGGCGTCCTGCTGGGCGCGCCGTTCACGGCGGCGGTCGCCGCCCTGGCGCGGTACGGCGGGGTCGCCCGCCGGTTCCAGTTCCGGGGCGAGCGCGGCGGCGTCACCTTCGTGGACGACTATGCCCACCTCCCGGGTGAGGTGGCGGCCGTGCTGGCGGCCACGCGCGACGGCGGCTGGTCGCGCGTGGTCGCGGTGTTCCAGCCCCACCGGTACTCGCGCACGGCCGAGGTGGCGGGCGGCTTCGCCGGGGCCTTCGACGACGCCGACGTGGTGGTGATCACCGACGTGTACGACGCAGGCGAGACGCCCCTACCCGGTGTCACGGGGAAGCTCGTCCTCGACGCCGTGCTCGCCGCCCGGCCCGCGACGCGGGCGGCCTACCTCCCCGGCCGCCAGGAGCTGGCCCCGTACCTTCGCCGGATCCTGCGAGCGGGGGACCTGTGCATCACGCTCGGAGCGGGGGATGTCACCCAGCTGGCCGACGAGCTGGTGGGCCCGGTCGCGCCGGGCGACCCTGGACCCGGCTGATGGCCGGCGTGGCGGACGCGGCCGCCGTCCTCGCCGACCGCGGGCGACGGGACGCGCCGCTCGGAGCGCTCACGACCTACCGCGTGGGCGGGACGGCCGCCTTGCTCGTGGAGGCGCGTTCGGTGGACGACCTCGTGCTCGCGGCCCGGGCCGTCGAGGCCGGCCAGGTACCCGTGCTCGTGGTGGGCCGGGGCTCCAACCTCCTCGTTGCCGACGGCGGGTTCCCCGGTCTCGCCGTCGTCGTGGGCGAGGGCCTCGACGGCGTGGAGGTGGACGTAGGGGCAGCCACCGTCACGGCCGGCGGGGGAGCGTTCCTCCCCGTGGTCGCCCGCCGCACGGCCGCCGCCGGGCTCACGGGGCTGGAGTGGGCGGTCGGCGTCCCGGGCTCCGTCGGCGGAGCGGTGCGGATGAACGCGGGTGGCCACGGGTCCGACACCAGCGGCACACTGGCCCGGGCGGGCGTGATCGACCTGGCTGGGGGCAGCGACCGGGGCGCAGCGGCCGTCCACGACGTCGCCGCCGAGGATCTGGCCCTGGGCTACCGGCGGTCGGCAGTGCGCAGTACGGAGGTCGTGGTGTGGGCCGAGTTCGCGCTGGCGCCCGGCGACCGCGCCGCGGCGGAGGCCGCCATCTCCGAGATCGTGCGCTGGCGCCGCGAGCACCAACCAGGAGGCCAGAACGCCGGATCGGTCTTCACGAACCCGCCAGGGGACTCGGCCGGCCGGTTGATCGAGGGGGCCGGTCTGAAAGGCTTCCGCCTGGGGTCCGCCACCGTGTCGCCCAAGCATGCCAACTTCGTGCAGGCCGACGACGGCGGATCGGCCGACGACGTCATGGCGCTCATCGAGGAGGTGCGCAGGCGGGTGGAGGACCGGACGGGGGTGTGCCTGGCGACCGAGCTGCGGCTCGTGGGCTTCGCGCCGTGACCGATCGTCGCGGTCCGTCCGTCGACGACGTGCGCCGGTCCATCGCGCGCGTCAGCGCTCGGAAGGTGCACCCGCAGCAGCAGTCGGGTGATCGGGCTTCCGGATCGGCGGCACCGACCGCAACGGCGAGCCCGGTGGACTCGGCGATCCGGCCGGCGGCTGCAGCGACTCCGCGGCAGTCGCCATCCGCAGCCGGCACGGCCTCCGGGGGCGCGCCCGCTGGTGGCCCACCCGCAGGCGGGGCCGGCACCGTCGTGATGGACCCCCGGTTCCGACGTCGGCGCATCGACGTCCGTCGCGACGAGGGACGTCGCCGCCTGCGCATCCTCCTCGGATGCCTCGGCGTCGTGGCCGCCGCCGGCGGTGCAGCTGGGGCCGGGCGGTCACCGCTGTTCGACGTCGATCGCACCGACGTCCGGGGCGCCGAGCGCACACCGGCTGACGAGGTCGTCAGGGCGGCCGGGCTGTCGGGGCACCCGGCCATGCTCGACGTGGACAGCGGCCGCATCGCCCGCAGCGTCGAGGCCCTGCCGTGGGTCCTGGAGGCGACGGCGCACCGCGAGTGGCCCGGCACGGTCCGCGTCGACATCACCGAGCGCCGCCCGGCGGCCGTGCTCCCCGCCGCCGGGCAGGCGTGGGCCCTTGCCGATCGCACCGGGCGCATCCTCGAGATCGGATCGGAGAAGCCGGCCGGGCTCCCCGTCATCGGCAACATCCCGCCGCCGACCAAGGCCGGAGCGTCGGTGCCGGCTGCCGCCACCCCGTCGCTGCGGGTGGCGGCCGCCCTGCCCGCCCCGGTGCGGGAGCGGGTGGCCGACGTGGCCACGCTGGAGACCGGCGAGGTGGAGTTGCAGCTGACGCCGCCCGGCGGCGTCGTCCGCCTCGGTCCGCCTGTCGACCTCGAGACCAAGCTCAGCGTCCTGGCCACCGTCCTGGCTCGGGCCGATCTCGCTCGGGTGCGCGTGGTCGACGTCCGGGTGCCCCGGGCTCCATCCTTGACCCGACGTTGACCATGTGGCTAAAGTTTCGACCGTCGCATGAGGTTGACATAACTCTCACCCTCCAGTGGAGGTTGAGGCTGGGACGGCCCGCAGGTGGGCAACTCGTCGGCAGGGTGGCGGCGAGCGTTCGGAGCTGGCAAGCACACGCATCGGAGCGGCACGCCGCTTGCGAGGGAGGCTGACATGGCCGCAACGCAGAACTACATCGCCGTCATCAAGGTGGTCGGCATCGGCGGTGGCGGCGTCAACGCCGTCAACCGGATGATCGACGCCGGCCTGAAGGGCGTCGAGTTCATCGCGATCAACACGGATGCGCAGGCGCTGCTGATGAGCGACGCCGATGTGAAGCTCGACATCGGCCGGCAGCTCACCCGCGGCCTGGGCGCCGGCAGCGACCCCGAGGTCGGGCGCCAGGCGGCGGAGGAGCACCGCGACGAGATCGAGGAGGTGCTCAAGGGCTCCGACATGGTGTTCATCACCGCCGGCAAGGGCGGCGGCACCGGGACGGGAGGCGCGCCCGTGGTCGCCGAGGTGGCCAAGTCGCTCGGCGCGCTCACCATCGGGGTAGTCACCCGACCGTTCGCCTTCGAGGGCCGGCGTCGCGCCGTGCAGGCCGACTCCGGGATCCAGACCCTGAAGGAGAAGGTCGACACCCTGATCATCATCCCGAACGACCGGCTGCTCACCGTGTCGAACGACAAGACGTCGATGGTCAACGCCTTCAAGATGGCCGACGAGGTCCTGCTCCAGGGGGTCCAGGGCATCACCGACCTCATCACCACCCCGGGTCTCATCAACACCGACTTCGCCGACGTGAAGATGATCATGAGCAACGCGGGCACGGCGATCATGGGCATCGGCACGGCGTCGGGCGAGGGTCGGGCCGTCAACGCGGCGCGCGCGGCGATCACCAGCCCGCTTCTCGAGGCGTCGATCGAGGGCGCCCGCGGCATCCTCCTCAACATCGCCGGCGGCAGCGATCTCGGCCTGTTCGAGGTCAACGAGGCGGCCGAGATCATCCACGGCGTGGCCCACGCCGACGCCAACATCATCTTCGGCAGCGTGATCGACGACGCCATGGGCGACGAGGTGCGCGTCACCGTCATCGCGGCCGGATTCGACCGATGGGAGGACGAGACGCCGAAGGCCCGGCAGCGGGCCGAGGTCGGCTCGCGTTCGGCCCCCCGCGAGCAGGCGCCCCGCCCGGATCCGTTCGCCATGCCGGCCGACGACGACATCGATCTGGGCGACGACGAGTTCGACGTGCCGTCCTTCCTTCGTTGATCCGTCCGTGACGGCGGGGCCCCGGACGGGCCTTTCGCAACCGATGACGCTGGCCGGAGCAGGGGTCCGTTTCACGGGCCGGGCCGAGGGCGACATGCGGCCCGGAGCGGGCCCCGGCGGGGCCGCGCTCGCGACGCTGGCCGGGCGCCCGGTGTCGTGGTTGCGGCAGGTGCACGGCGACCGGGTGGTGGTCGTCGAAGATACCCAGCGGGTGGAGGGCGACGCCGGCGACGCCCTCGTCACGGCGTCCCCCGACACCGTCCTGGCCGTCCTCACCGCCGACTGCGCGCCGGTGGCGCTCGGCAGCCCCGAGGGCGTGGTGGCTGCCGTGCACGCCGGCTGGGCCGGGCTCCTCGCCGGTGTGGTGGATCGCGCCGTCGACGCCATGGGCAGACTCGGTGCCTCGCGGGTGGAGGCCGTCGTCGGGCCGTGCATCCATGCCGAGTGCTACGAGTTCGGCCTCGCGGACCTGCAGCGGTTGGCCGCTGCGCTCGGTCCGAGCGTCCGCTCGACGACGGCCGGCGGCGCGCCGGCCCTCGACCTGACCGCCGCCGTGGGCGCCGCTCTGCGCCGGGCCGGCGCTTCGCTCGCCGGCTGCTCCACTGCATGCACGGCGTGCGAGGCGGACCTTCTGTTCTCCCATCGCGCCCGTCGCGACGAAGGGCGACAGGCGATGCTCGTGTGGGCACGGTCGTGATGGTGCAGCAAGACGGCCGCCCCGGGGCCGCTGCGTCCGTCGATCCCGACGCCGTGCGAGGCCGCGTCGACGTCGTGCGCCGGCAGGTTGCCGAGGCGTCAGGCGGACGGGCCGTCACCATCGTGGCCGTCACGAAGGGCTTCGGCCCCGACGCCGTCGCCGCCGCACGCTCGGCGGGCATCGACGACGTGGGCGAGAGCTATGCCCAGGAGCTGGCGGCCAAGGCAAGCGCCCTCGAGGTCGGTGCCGGCGTCGCCCTCCGCTGGCACTATCTCGGCGCCATGCAGCGGCGCAAGGTGCGCGACCTCGCTCCATTGGTGCGCGTGTGGCAGTCGGTCGACCGCGACGCGGCGGGCGAGGAGATCGCGCGCCACGCGCCCGGTGCCACCGTGCTGGTGCAGGTGAACGTCACCGGCGCGGCCGGCCGCAACGGGTGCAGCTGGGAGGAGGCGCCCGGGCTCGTCGAACGGATGCGCCGGCTTTCGCTCGACGTCGGCGGACTCATGTGCGTGGCCGGGCGGGACGACCCCCGGACCGAGTTCCGCCGCCTCGCCCGCCTCGGCCGCGACCTCGAAACGGCGGAGTTGTCGATGGGCATGACGGGCGACCTGGTGGCAGCCGTGCAGGAAGGGTCGACCATCGTGCGCGTCGGCCGGGCCCTGTTCGGCGAGCGCCCCGTCCCCGCCGCCGGCGGGCGGCGACGATAGTGTTCCGGCCAAGGAGGCTCTGATGCCTGGCATGCTGCGGCGGGCGATGGTCTACCTCGGCCTCGTCGATGACGACTATGACGACTACGAGCCCTCGTACGAGGAGCAGCCGCCGCCGGTCCAGGCGCGCCAGCCGCGCGCTTACAGCCCGGAGCCGTCCTTCGAGCCGGCTCCCACCAGCAGCATCCGCACCCTTCCGCGCGAGTCACCGGCAAACCACGAGGGGCCGACCACCATGTCTTCCGTCACGCCGCGGCCGTCGGTCGTGCGCGCCGTCCCACAGGCGCAGAACGCCAAGGTCCACGTCATCGCCCCCGCCCAGTTCCCCGATGCCAAGGAGATCGGCGACCGGCTCCGCGGCAGCCAACCGGTGATCGTGAACCTCCAGGCGGCGGACCGCGAGCTCGAGCGGCGGATGATCGACTTCTGCAGCGGCGCCGCGTACGTCCTCGGCGGCTCCATGGACAAGGTGGCGGACCACGTGTTCCTCCTCACGCCCACCAACGTAGAGGTGTCCGCCGAGGAGAAGCGCAGGTTGCAAGAGCGCGGCCTCTACCGCACGTGACCGCCGCGTCCCCGAGGGCGACGGCCGCCAGGTTGCCGGCATGAACGCCATCTGCCTCGTCCTCAACCTCTATCTGATCGCGCTGTTCGGACGGATCATCCTGAGCTGGTTCCCGATCTCTCCGGACTCGCCGATGTCGCAGGTGTTCTCGTTCCTGTACACGATCACCGAGCCCGTGCTCGGACCGGTTCGCCGCCTCCTCCCGCCCGTCGGTGTCGGCGGCATGGGCCTCGACCTTTCACCGATCATCGTCACCCTCGGGCTGCGCCTGCTGCTCTTCCCGGCACTGGGGTGTTGATCCCTCTTCCGCCCGCATCCCGGTAGCATCGATGAGCGTGGACATCTCACCGCAGACCATCAGGCAGGTGGAGTTCCGCGACAAGAAGCTGGGCGGGTACCACCCCGACGACGTCGACGAGTTCCTCGAGCAGGTCGCGTCGGGGCTCGAGATCCTGCAGGAGCGCCTCCGACTCGCCACCGATAGGGCCGTGCGCGCCGAGTCGGCGGCGGGGGAGAGCCGAGAGGACGACGAGTCGCTGCGCAAGACGCTGATCCTCGCCCAGCGCACCGCCGATCTGGCCGTGCAGGAGGGCAGGGAGCAGGCGGCCCGCATCCTGGAATCGGCAGAGATCGACGCGGCGGCGATGACGGCGGCGGCCGAGGAGGAGGCGCGCCGGCTCCTCGACGAGGCGAACACGCAGCTGCGCACCGACGTCACGCGTCTCGAAACGACGCGCCGCCAGCTCGACGAGGATGTCGACCGGCTGGTGCGCTACGTCGACGAGCAGCGTGCCCGTGTCAAAGCAGTGTTCAGCGACGCCATTGCGAACCTCGATGCTGCGCTGATGCTGCCGGAGCGACCGGTGCTGAGCAGCGGCACGGTCCACGACGCGACCTACGCGAGCGAACCCCCACCCGGCGATCAGCGCAGCGCCACATTCGACCGCGACCTGTTGTCCGACTTCGTCGATCGAAGTCCCGAGGACAACGACTCGCCCGGTTGGGCAGGGTCACAGCACCAACCCTGACCGGCCCCGCCCCGCACTTCGTTACGTCGGGGGTTTCCCTTGGAGAAACCGTTGCGGGCGCTCGCTGTTCCGGATGACGACGCCTCATCGGTTCGGATCGTTCGTCGAACATCGCAAAGCTTTCCCGAAGGAGCACTAGGATGCCCGGCGTTCCGTTGACGACCCGGATGGTGGCTTCGTGTTGCTTCTCGTAACGATCGGTTTGGTGGTGGTCGGAGCGATCGCGTTGGTGATCGGCTTCGTCAGCAACTCGCTCGGACCGATCTACCTGTCCATCGCCTGCAGCGTGATCGCCGGCATCGTGCTGGTCGTGTTCTCGCGCATGGCACGCCGGAGCGACAGCTCGTCGGCTGCGCCGGCGACCACGTCACCCGGGTCGTGGTCACCGAGCACGACGTCGGCCCCGCCGCCTCCGCCCGCACCGGCGCGGACGCCTGCATTCGAGCGCGCACCCGAACCCGCCGCTGCGCCCGCCGCCGCGCCGCCTCCCCCGCCTCCGTCACTTCGTCGTGAGCCGGAGCCGACCATCACGCTGGACGAGCCCGTCTCGGCGCCGGCCCGGTCGGCCGCCGCGTTCGACGGTGACGACGACTTCCCCATTCCCGGTTACGACTCCATGCGCTCCAGCCAGATCGTCGCCATGCTCGGCGACCTCGACCTCGACGATCTCGACATGGTCCAAGAGCGCGAGGAGCAGGGCAAGAATCGGGCCACGGTCCTGCGCCGCGTCGTCGAGCGCATCGACCAGCTCGAAGCCGAGGAGACGGTCGACGCCCCGCTCGTCGAGGAGCCGATGCCGTTGGCGCGGGACGACGACGACTTCGCGGCAGCCACCGACGGCGACTTCACCGCCGCCCCCGCAGGGTCTGTGGCCGACGACGACGGATTCCCGATCGCCGACTACGACGAGCTGTCGGCCGACGAGATCATCGCCGTGCTCGACGACCTCGAGGACGATGAGCTCGACATGGTGGCGGCGCGCGAGGAACGTGGCCGCAACCGCGTCGAGATCCTCGAGTACATCGACGACATGTTCGAGGAGGTCGACGACGGAGCGGAGCCGGCTGCGCCCGTGGTGCCGCCCTCTCCGCCACCTCGCACGCCCGCCAAGAAGGCGCCGGCCAAGAAGGCGACGGCGGTCAAGAAGGCGCCGGTGAAGAAGGTTGCGGCGAAGGTCGTCGCCACGGCACCGAAGAAGGCGCCGGCCAGGCCCGCGGGCGCCACGAAGGCAGCGCCTCGCAAGGCGGCGGCCAAGACGCCGTCGGCCACCCGGGCCGTGTCGCCCGGCACCAAGGGCGCCGGTCGTAAGGCAGGGGCACCCGTAGTCAAGGTGGCGAAGGCGCCGGCGAAGGCGCCGGCGAAGGCGCCGGCGAAGACGGTGGCCACCCGGGCGACGGCCAAGAAGGTCCCGGCCAAGAAGGTGGCTGCGCCCGCCCGCAAGCGCTGACCCGAGGGCACGGCGGGCGGCGACGCCGTCGCCGGAGTGGTCCGGACCGCAGGGCGTGCGTGCGTTCCCGGCCTCGATGGGCCGGGGCGTTACGGCGTGGTGGCGGCGACGGAGATGTGCACGGCCCGCCCGTCGGGCAGCTCGTAGGGTCGGCCGCCGGGTCCGGCCGGGAGGACCACCGCCGCCAGCCTGGTGGCGAGGGTGGCGTCCGTGACGTAGGCGCCATGCGCCTCCACAGCGGCCGCGACGTCGTCGGGGCCGGCGATGGTCAAGGCGATGCGGTCGGACACCTGAAGGCCGGCGTCCTTGCGGGCTTCGTTGACCAGCCGTACCACGTCGCGCGCCAGGCCCTCGGCTTCGAGCTCGGGGGTGACAGTGACATCGAGCATCACCAGCCCGCCGTCTCCGGGGAGCGCCTTGGCGGTGCGTTCGTCGCGGGGCACGAGCCGCAGCGAGTACTCGTCGGGTTCGAGCACCCTCCCTGCCACCTCGACCGAGCCGTCGGGACCGCGCTCCCAGTGGCCCTCCCGCACGGCGCGGATGACCTTCTGCACGTCGGCGCCGATCCTCGGCCCGAGCACGGCCGGCACGACCTGCATGCGCAGCTCCCCGACTGCCTCGACGTCGGTGGTGAGGTGCACCTCCTTCACGTTGAGCTCGTCGGCGATGAGCGCGCGGTACGGGTCGAGCACGGCGGCGTCGGGTGCGGCGACGGTGAGCGACGGAAGGGGCAGACGCGACCGCAGACCGGCACCCTTGCGCACCGAATGGGCGGCCGAGCACACCTCCCGGACGCGGTCCATCGCCGCCACCAGCCCGGGGTCGGCGGGAAGGTCGGCGGCGTCGGGCCAGTCCTCCAGATGGACGCTGCGGCGGCCCGTGAGGCCGCGGAAGATCTCCTCGGTGAGCAGCGGGAGGAACGGTGCGGCGGTACGCGCGAGCACCTCGAGCAGCGTGGCGAGAGTGTCGAAGGCGTCGGCCTCGCCCGCCCAGAACCGTTGCCGGGAACGGCGGATGTACCAGTTGGTGAGCGCGTCGAGGAACCCCGAGATGGCGCCGCAGACGCCGGCGATGTCGTAGGCGTCCATGCGGGCCGTCACGTCGTCCACCAGCTGGCGGGCCTTGGCCAGCGCGTAGCGGTCGAGCTGGCCGCCGGCGTCGGTGCGGAACCTGGCCTGATGGCCGTCGGCGTTGGCGTACAGCGCGAAGAAGTGCCAGGCGTTCCAGATCGGGTGCATCACCTGGCGCACGGTGTCCTCCACACCGCCGCGGGTGAAGATGAGGTCCTGGCCCCGGAGGACGGGCGACGACAGCAGGAACCACCGCACCGCGTCGGCGCCGTAGGTGGCGAACATCTCCTCGGGGTCGACGTAGTTCCGCAGCCGCTTGGACGCCTTGCGGCCGTCGTCGCCGAGGATCACGCCGTGCACCACGCAGGCCCGGAACGGCACGGAGTCGAACAGCGCCGTACCCAGCACGTGCAGGTTGTAGAACCAGGCCCGGGTCTGGCCGATGTACTCGACGATGAAGTCCGCGGGGAAGTGCGACCGAAACCAGTCGGCGCTGTCGAACGGGTAATGGACCTGGGCGTAGGGCATCGACCCGGACTCGAACCAGCAGTCGAGCACCTCCTCGACGCGGCGCATGGTGGCCTTCCCCGACGGGTCGTCGGGGTTCGGTCGGGAGAGGGCGTCGATGCCGGGCCGGTGCAGATCGGTGGGCCGCACGCCGAAGTCACGCTGGAGCTCGTCGAGGCTCCCGTAGACGTCGACACGGGGGTAGGCGGGGTCGTCGCTCTTCCACACGGGGATGGGTGAGCCCCAGAAGCGGTTCCGGCTGATCGACCAGTCCCGGGCGTTCTCCAGCCACTTCCCGAAGGCGCCGTCGCGGATGTGCTCGGGGACCCAGGTGATCTCCCTGTTGAGCTCGACGGCGCGCTGCTTGACGGCCGTCACCTCGACGAACCACGAGCTGATGGCCCGGTAGACGAGCGGTGTGTCGGTGCGCCAGCAGTGCGGGTAGCTGTGCTCGTAGCGCTCGGCCCGGACCACGGCGCCGGCCGCTCGCAGATCGTCGACGATCCGGGCGTTGGCGTCGAAGACCTGCACGCCCTCGTACGGCGGTACCTCCGACGTGAAGCGGGCGTGGATGTCGACCGGCACCACCACCGGAATGCCGTTGGCCTCGCACAGGCGCTGGTCGTCCTCGCCGAAACCCGGAGCGATGTGCACCGTGCCGGTGCCCTCCTCCGTGCTCACGAAGTCGGCGGCCAGGACCCGGAAGGCACCGGCCGTGCCGGCGAAGAACGGGAACAACGGCGCATAGGTGCGGCCGGCCAGCTCAGCGCCCCGGACGGTGCCGACCGGCGTGGCGTCCGCCAGCTCGGCTTCGTAGCGGGCGGCGCTGGCGGCGCCGATGATCACGCGCTGACCGCCCGCCTCAGCGAAGACCGCGTAGTCGATCTCGGGGCCGACGGCGAGAGCGAGGTTCGACGGCAGCGTCCACGGCGTCGTCGTCCACACGAGGAGGTCCTCGCCCGAGTCGAGACGGAAGCGGACGGTCACCGCCGGGTCCTTCCGCATGCGGTACGCGTCGTCGAGGCGGGTCTCGAAGTTCGACAGCGGGGTCTCGCACTCCCAGCAGTACGGAAGGACCTTGTAGCCCTCGTAGATCAGGCCCTTCTGCCAGAGCTGCTTGAACGCCCACAGCACGCTCTCCATGTAGGTGAGATCGAGCGTCTTGTAGTCGTTGTCGAAGTCGACCCAGCGGGCCTGGCGGGTGACGTAGGCCTTCCATTCCTCGGTGTAGCGCAGGACGGACGTGCGGCACGCGTCGTTGAAGCGGTCGACGCCGTATTCGTTGATCGCCACGTGCCCGCTGATGCCCAGCTCCTTCTCGGCCTCCATCTCAGCCGGGAGGCCGTGGCAGTCCCACCCGAACCGACGCTCCACCCGCCGACCGCGCATGGTCTGGTACCGGGGCACGGCGTCCTTGACGTAGCCCGTGAGCAGGTGCCCGTAGTGGGGGAGCCCGTTGGCGAACGGCGGCCCGTCGTAGAACACGAAGTCGTTGTCGCCGGCCGGCCGCTGCTCGATCGACGCCCGGAACGTGTCGTCGGCCGCCCAGAACCCGAGCACCCGCTCCTCGAGCGCGGGCAGGTCCGGCTGGCGGGGGACGTCCGGATACGGCGGCATCGCCCCACTCTACGAAGGAGCCGTCCGGGCGGCGCACGCCGTCGCCGCGGCGAATGGCGCCGGCGCCCGATGGCGGCGATGCTGGCGCCGTGAGCGACGACGTGTTCGACGTGGACGACGACGGCAGCGTGGTGCTGCGGCTGCACGTGCAGCCGGGCGCCGGGCGGACGGCGCTCACGGGCCGCCACGGCGACGCCGTAAAGGTCAAGGTGGCCGTGCCACCCGAACGGGGGCAGGCCAACGACGCGTGCGTGCAGCTGGTGGCATTCACCCTCGGGGTGCCGAAGGGCCAGGTGGAGCTGGTCAGCGGGCCGGCCAGCCGTTCGAAGCGGGTCCGGATCACGGGGGTCGAGCCCGACGAGGTCCGGCGCCTGCTGGCTGCGGCGGTGGCCGGTCCCGGTGATGCGGGGCGCGAGCCGCGCTCGCCGGGGAATGCGCGGCCCGGCCGGGGCGTTCGCTAGCTGGCCAACGGCCTTTGCCGCGTGGGGGGCGCATGGTAGCGTCCCGAGTCCTCTCGACCCCGGAGACCCGGTTGCCCAGAGCCACCAAAGCAGTCGACGCGGCCAAGGAGCTGGCCAAGAAGGTTGTACCTGCAGCGGAGAAGACCAAGGTGAAGGACGACGATGCGACCTCCGAGAAGGCCCCCCGCAAGGCGGCGGCGAAGGCCGGCCACGTGAAGGCGCCGGCGGCCAAGGCCGCACCAGAGAAGGCGGCGCCGGCCAAGGCCGCTCCGGACAAGACGTCGTCGGCCAAGGCCGCATCCGAGAAGGCAGCCCCGGCCAAGGCCGCTCCCGAGAAGGCGCCGGCCAAGGCGGCTCCGGCCAAGGGAGGGTCCAAGCCCCCGGCCGACAAGTTCCTCCAGGAGCAGCTGGTCCTCCTCCAAGAGGAGCGTGCCACCTACGAGGAGCAGGCCGCCGTCCTCAAGGCCCAGGCCGACCAGATGGCGCTGGAGATGGAGCCCGGCGACATCCAGTTCGACGACGAGTCCGGTGAGGGCGGCACTGCCAACATCGACCGCGAGCGCGATCTGGCGCTGTCCGCCCAGGCCCGGCTGGCCGTCGACGAGATCGACCACGCCATGGCGAAGATCGTCAATGGCACCTACGGCACCTGTGAGGGCTGCGGGCAGCCGATCCTCAAGGCACGGCTGAAGGCGCTGCCGCAGGCCCGGTTGTGCGTGGCATGCAAGAGCGGAGGCCTGTCCCGGCGTTGAGCCCGTCCCGCAGGCTCTCGCTCGGAGCAGCGACGGCCGTTGCGGTGGTTGTGCTGGACCAGCTCACCAAGAGCTGGGCGCTGCGCGCTCTCGACGATGGACCGCGTCACCTCGTCTGGACGCTGCGCCTCAAGCTGACGTTCAACTCGGGCGCCGCGTTCGGGCTCGGCCAGGGACTGGCGCCGTTGCTGATCGTCGTCGGGGTCGGGCTCGTGGTCGTCCTGCTCGGCGTGGGCCGCTCGGCGGGCACCACGCTCCCTGCCATCGTGTCCGTCGGTCTCGTGCTCGGCGGGGCGGTGGGCAACCTCGCCGATCGGCTGGTCCGGGACCATGGCGGCGCGGTCGTGGACTTCGTCGATCTCCAATGGTGGCCGGTGTTCAACGTGGCCGACGCCGCCATCACGTGCGGCGCCGTCCTCCTCGTGCTGACCGCGTCCCTGTCGGACCGGAGCGGCGCGGACGAGGCGGCGGCCGGCCATGACCGGGCCGGCGCATGAGGGAGGTCGTGCCCGCCGCCCTCCACGGTGAGCGGGTGGACAAGGCCGTCGCCCTCCTCACCGGGCTGGCCCGGTCGGAGGTCGCCGCCCTGGTGGCCGCAGGCGCGGTGCGGCTCGGGGGTCGGCCCGTCACGACCCGGAGCACCCGGCTGGCCCAGGGTGACGCCCTCGAGGTCGACGTCCCGGCGCCGGGCGAGGTCCAGCCGCTGGCGCCGGAGGCGGCGGTCGACGTCGACGTGGTGTACGAGGACCCCGAGGTGCTGGTGGTCGACAAGGGGGCCGGGGTGGTGGTGCACCCGGGCGCCGGGCAGGCGACGGGCACGCTCGTCGCCGGCCTCCTCGCCCGCTACCCCGAGCTCGGGTCGGTGGGCGCGCCCGACCGTCCCGGCATCGTGCACCGGCTGGACAAGGGCACCTCTGGCCTGCTCGTCGTGGCGAGGACGAACCAGGCCTACCGCTCGCTCACGGCCCAGCTGAAGGAGCGGTCCGTCGGTCGCCGGTACACGGCGATGGTGTGGGGCCGGGTCGAGGCGCCCGCTGGCCTCGTCGACGCGCCGGTGGGCCGGGCCTCCCGGGACCCGACGCGCATGTCCGTGTCGGCACGGGGCCGGGATGCCCGGACGGGCTACGAGGTGGTGGAGCGGTTCTCCGAGCCGGCGGGGGCGACGCTCGTGTGGTGCCGGCTGGAGACGGGTCGTACCCACCAGATCCGCGTGCATCTGGCCGCCATCGGGCATCCCGTGCTGGGGGACCGGCGCTACGGCGGCGCCCGGTCGGCGGGCCTGGCCGCCCGGCCGTTCCTTCACGCCGCGTCCCTTGCCTTCGAGCATCCCGTCACCGGTGAGCGACTGGCGTTCGAGTCGGCCCTTCCGGCCGATCTCCGCGCCGTCCTCGACCGCTTCACCTGAGGCGTCCGGCGGCGGAACCCCGGTGAGCCGGTGGGCCGGGCGATCAGGCCAGGGGCTGGAGCGGCGCGTCGGCGGTGCCTCGGGCCGAGCGCACCATGTCGGCCAGGGTGAACGAGTCGAGGTGGGAGCGCATGTGGCGGCCGACCTCGGCCCACACCGACAGCAGGACGCACTGACCCTCGTGGTCGCAGGCGCCGTCCTCGTGGGGCTGGCCGAAGTCGCCGGCGACGATCGGACCGTCGACGGCGCTGACGATCTCGCCGAGCGTGATCTCGGCTGGGTCGCGCGCCAGCACGTATCCGCCCCCGACCCCGCGCTTGGACCGCACCAGCCCGGCGCCCTTCAAAGCGAGGAGGATCTGCTCCAGGTAGGGCTGGGGCAGCCCGGTGCGCTCGGCCACGTCCCGCACCGAGGTGGGGAGGTTGCGCTCGGCGTGGAGCGCGAGGGACAGCAGCGCCCGGCTCGCGTAGTCGCCCCTCGTCGACACCTTCACGGGTTCATGGTAGGAGAGGTCCGGCTCTAACTCGGCGGACCGTCGCCGGCTGCCTCGGTGCCGGCGGAGCGCGGCGTGCGGCGCGTCACCCGGGCCGCAGGCGTCGGGCGTCCTAGGGTCTTGGGGTGCGACCGGCCTGCCCTCACCCGGTGCTGCCGGCCTTCGGTGGCGCCTGCCTCACCTCGATCGTGCCTTCGCTGCTGTCGATGACGCCGGCCGACCGCTCATGGATGCCGCAGCCGGTGCACGACGCCCGGCAGGTGGTGCTCCTCGTCCTCGACGGGCTGGGGTGGGAGCAGCTGCAGGACCGCGCCGGGGTGGCGCCGGTGCTGAGCTCCATGGAAGGCATGCCCATCACGTCGGTGGCGCCGACCACTACGGCCGCCGCCCTCACCTCGATCAGCACGGGGCTCAGCCCCGCCCAGCACGGCGTCGTCGGGTACCGGGTTCGGGTGGGAGCGCACGACGTGCTCAACGTGCTCCGGTGGCGCACGGCCGCGGGTGACGCCCGCGGCGACGTCGACCCCGTGTCGTTCCAGCCGCATCCGGCCTTCGGCGCGACGTCCCCGCCCGTGGTCACTCGCGCCGAGTTCGCCTCGACCGGATTCACCACCGCCCATCTGGCCGGCGCCCGGCTCCATGGGTGGCGCCTCGCATCGAGCCTGGTCGTGGAGGTGCGGGCCCTCCTGCGCGCCGGTGAGCCGTTCGTCTACGCGTACTACGACGGCATGGACAAGGTGGCCCACGACCGCGGCTTCGGCGAGTACTACGACGCCGAGCTGGCCGCCGTGGACCGGCTGGTGGGCGACCTGGTGGCCGCCCTCCCGCCCGGGGCCTCGCTGGTGGTCACGTCCGACCACGGCCAGGTCGAGGTCACCGGTCCCGGGGTGGCCCTGCCACCGGCGCTGGCCGCCGACGTCGACCTGCTGTCGGGGGAGGGCCGCTTCCGATGGCTGCACGCCCGGCCGGGTACGGCGGACCGGCTGGCCGGAGCCGCCGCCGACACCTTCGGCGACGTGGCGTGGGTCCGTACCCGCGACCAGCTGGTGGACGAGGGGTGGTTCGGCGGCCGGCCCGCCCCGGACGTGGCCCGCCGGTTGGGCGACGTGGCGCTCATCCCGTTCGAGCCGATCGCATTCCTGGACCCCGCCGACACCGGCGAGACCCGCCTGGTGTGCCGGCACGGGTCGATGACCTCGGCCGAGGCACTGGTGCCCCTGCTGGTCAAGGCGGCCCCGGGCGGGGAAGGATGACGGCCATGCCGCCGGACCCGACGTCGCCCGAGGAATCTGTGCCCACCGAGCCCGAGGTGCTCGAGATCGCACCGGACGTCACCGGTAGGGGGCCCGTGGAGACGGTGGAGCACCCGGCCAAGGTGATGCGGATCGCGTCGATGATCAAGCAGCTGCTCGAGGAGGTCCGCCACGCTCCGCTCGACGAGGCCGGCCGGTCGCGTCTCCGGGAGATCTACAAGACGTCGGTCGAGGAGCTGGCCGAGGGGATGTCACCCGACCTGCAGGACGAGCTCGCCCGCGTCACCCTGCCCTTCGCCGAGGCCGAGACGCCATCCGAGCCGGAGCTGCGGATCGCACAGGCGCAGCTGGTCGGCTGGCTCGACGGCCTTTTCCACGGCATCCAGGCCACCGTGTTCGCCCAGCAGATGGCTGCCCGCGCCGAGATCGAGCAGGCCCGGCGCGGCCTCCCGCCGGGCGCCGGCGTCGACGGCCCCATCGCAGGCAACCGTCCGCCGGGCTACCTCTAGCTGCCGGCCGGGCCGCCCGTCGGCCCGCCGGCGTCCGCGGAAGGGCCTTTCCCGGGGCCGGGCCGGCGCGCTACGGTGACGCAAACGACATCGGTGTAACTTTGTCCACAGCCGGCTGTGGACAGGCTGAGGAAAGGCGGATCGTGGCGAGCTCCTTCTCCCACCTCCACGTGCACACCGAGTTCTCCATGCTCGACGGTGCAGCCCGGGTGAAGGACGTGATCGCCGCCGCCGCCGCCGACGGGCAGCCGGCCATCGGGATCACCGACCACGGCAACATGTACGGCGTCCTCGACTTCTACCGCGAGGCCCGCGCCGCCGGCATCACGCCGGTGATCGGCACGGAGGCGTACATGGCGGCGGAGAGCCGCCACGAGCGGCCCGTCCGGCGGGGCCGCATGGACGACGGGGGCGGCGAGGACGGTGAGGGCGACAAGCTCTACTACCACCTCACGCTGCTGGCCGAGACGACCGATGGCTACAGGAACCTCCTCAAGCTGTCGAGCGCCGCCTACCTGGAGGGCTACTACTACAAGCCCCGCCTCGACTGGGAGCTCCTGGACCGCTGGCACCACGGCGTCATCGCCACCACGGGCTGCCTGGGCGGAGTCGTGCTCCAGGCCCTGCTGCGGGGGGACGTGGCCGGCGCAACGGCGCTGGCCGCCCGCCTCCAGGACATCTTCGGCAGGGACAGCCTGTTCGTGGAGCTCCAGGACCACGGTCTGGCCAAGCAGCACAAGACCAACCCGCAGCTGATCGACATCGCCCGCACCATCGGGGCGCCCCTCCTCGCCACCAACGACAGCCACTACACGCACCGGGCCGACGCGGTGGCCCACGATGCCCTCCTGTGCGTGCAGACCGGCGCCACGCTGGCCGACGAGAAGCGCTTCCGCTTCGAAGGCGACGAGCACTACCTCAAGTCGGCGGCCGAGATGCGGACCCTGTTCGCCGAGGTGCCCGACGCCTGCGACAACACCCTGCGCATCGCCGAGCGGGCCCGGGTCGAGATCGAGTTCGGCAACCCGAGGCTGCCCCGCTTCCCGCTCCCCGAGGCGTTCGCCGACGACGACGCGTACCTCCGGCACATGGCGTACGCCGGCGCGCGCGAGCGTTACGGCAACGAGCTGCCCGGAGCCGTCGTGGAGCGGCTGGAGCACGAGCTGCGGATCATCTCCGACATGGGCTTCTCGGCCTACTTCCTCGTCGTGTGGGATCTCATCCGCCACGCCCGTGAGCGGAGCATCCGGGTGGGACCGGGCCGGGGCTCGGCGGCCGGGTGCTGCGTGGCCTACTGCCTGCGCATCGTCGACCTCGACCCCATCCGCTACGACCTGCTGTTCGAGCGCTTCCTCAATCCGGGCCGCAAGCAGATGCCCGACATCGACATGGACTTCGACGAGCGCTACCGCGGCGAGATGATCCGCTACGCGGCCGAGCGCTACGGGTCCGACCACGTGGCCAACGTCGTCACGTTCTCCACCATCAAGGCACGGGCCGCCGTGCGCGACGCGGCCCGGGTCCTCGGCTACCCCTACATCGTGGGCGACAAGGTCGCCAAGGCCATGCCGCCGCTGATCATGGGCCGCGACACGCCCCTGGCCGCCTGCCTCGACGAGGTGCCCGGGCACGCCGACGGCTACAAGATGGCGGCCGACCTGCGCACCATGTACGACACCGATCCCGACGCCCGCAAGGTCATCGAGGTGGCCCGCGGCCTGGAGGGCCTACGCCGCCAGGACGGCATCCACGCCGCCGCCGTGGTCATCACCGACCGGGCGCTCACCGAGTACCTGCCCATCCAGCGCAAGCCCGACCCGGGCGGGGACCCGGCCGACGCGCCCATCGTGACCCAGTACGAGATGCACGGCGTCGAGGAGCTGGGCCTGCTGAAGATGGACTTCCTCGGCCTGCGCAACCTGAGCGTGATCGAGCGCGCCCTCGACATCGTGGAGGCGGCCACCGGCACCCGACCCGACATCGACAACGTGCCCCTCGACGACGAGCGCACGCTGGAGATGCTGCGCCAGGGGCGCTCCATCGGCGTGTTCCAGCTGGAGGGCGGACCCATGCGCGCCCTCATGCGGTCTCTGGCGCCCACCTCCTTCGACGACGTGGCTGCCCTCGTCGCCCTGTACCGCCCCGGGCCCATGGCGGCCAACATGCACAACGACTTCGCCGATCGCAAGAACGGTCGCAAGCCGGTGAAGTGCCTCCACCCCGATCTCGAGGAGATGCTGGCCGACACGCACGGCCTGATGATCTACCAGGAGCAGGTGATGCGGGTCGCCCAGCGCTTCGCCGGCTACTCGCTGGAAGAGGCCGACAACCTCCGCAAGGCGTGCGGCAAGAAGATCCGCGCCCTCATCGCCCTGGAGCGGGAGAAGTTCGTCGCCGGCTGCGAGGCCAAGGGCTACGGCCAGGAGCTCGGCACCAAGCTGTTCGACGACATCGAGCCCTTCGCCGACTACGCGTTCAACAAGAGCCACTCGTTCGGCTACGGGCTCGTCGCGTACCAGACGGCCTGGCTCAAGGCCAACCACCCGGTCGCGTACCTCGCCGCACTGCTCACGTCGGTCAAGGACGACAAGGACAAGACGGCCGTGTACCTGTCGGAGTGCCGGTCGATGGGCATCAAGGTGCTGGTCCCGGACGTCAACGTGTCGTCGTCCGACTTCTGTGCCCTCGACGACGCCATCCCGTTCGGGCTGTCGGCCATCCGGAACGTGGGGGAGGGCCTGGTCGAGCGCATCGTGACCGAGCGGGAGTCGAGCGGGCCGTTCACCGACTTCTACGACTTCTGCGAGCGGGTCGATCCCATCGTGCTCAACAAGCGCTCGGTGGAATCGCTCGTCAAGGCAGGGGCGTTCGACTCGCTCGGCCATCCCCGCAAGGGTCTGTGCCATGTCTTCGAGCAGATCATCGACCGCACCCTCGCCCGCCGGCGCGAGCGCGAGCTCGGGGTGATGAGCCTGTTCTCGGGGGACCCGGGCGACGGCGCGGCGTCGGGCGCAGCCGGGTTCGACGACACACGCGTGCCGGTGCCGGACATCGAGTTCGACAAGTCGCAGAAGCTCGCCTTCGAGAAGGAGATGCTCGGGCTGTACATCAGCGACCACCCGCTGCTCGGCGTGGAGGCGGGCCTGCGCCGCCATGCCGACGCCACCATCGCCGAGGTCCGCGACCTGCGCGACGGCGAGATCCGCTGCGTGGGCGGCGTCATCACCGGCCTGAACCGCAAGTACACCAAAAAGGGCGACCTGATGGCGACCTTCTTCCTGGAGGACCTCGAGTCGGCCATCGAGTGCTGGGTGTTCCCCCGCACCATGCTCGATTTCGGCTACAAGCTGGAAGACGACGCCATCGTGTGCGTGAAGGGCCGGGTCGACACGCGGGACGACCTCCCGAAGCTCACCTGCCTCGACGTGCAGCGCCCCGAGCTGTCGGCCACGGGCACGTCGGAGGTCCGGATCCGCCTGCCCCTCCACTCGCTCTCCGAGACGCGGGTCGACCAGCTCAAGCGGCTGCTGGTCGACCACCCCGGCACGTCGCCGGTGCTGTTGCTGGTGGGCGACAAGGTGCTCCGCCTCACCGACGACTTCCGTGTCGACGACGGCAACGGTCTCATGGCCGAGATCCGCGTGCTGCTCGGCCCCAACGCCGTCGTGGGGTGAGCACCGGGGCGCCCACCGCTTCCACGGTGTGGTGGCCGAAGAACTAGGCTGTGCACCGAAACCGAGCTCTCCCGGGAGATTTGGGCAGCATGGCAACGCAGGTCGAGACGAAGGACTGTACGGCGCTCACCGACGCCGAGATGGGTGAGATGGCCGACATCTGCGCCGACGGCCCGGCCAACTACGACGTGGGGCTGCTCTCCAAGCAGCGCGAGGAGTGGGTGCTCGTCACCCAGGTGCGCGACAACGGGAAGTTGTGCGGATTCTCGTTCTGCACGCTCGAGCGCATCGGCGGCACCCCCTGCCTGCTCATCGGCCTGGCATCGGTGAAGCGGAGCGCGCGGCGCACCACCGTGCTGAAGGCCCTCATGGCCGACCAGTACCGCCGGGCCCTGCTGGCCTTTCCGGACGAGGACGTGCTGATCGGCACCAAGTTCCTCTACCCGGCGAGCTTCGAGGCGTTCAAGGGCCTCGACGACGTCGTGCCCCGGCCCGGTCACAAGGCCACGGGCGAGGAGCGGGCGTGGGGACGGCGCCTGGCCAAGCGGTTCGGTGCCGAAGGCCGCATCGACGACCGGACCTTCCTAGTCAAGGGGGACGGCAACACGTGCGGCGCGCTCGATCACGAAGCGCTCAAGGAGGGCTCCGTCGATCCCGCCATCGAGGCCTTCTTCGCCACCGCCGACCGCTCCCGGGGCGACTACCTCATCGCCTTCGGTTGGGCCATGGCCGAGAACTTGGCCGGGGGGAAGATCGGTCGCTGAGCGGGCGTGCACGGACGCCGTCGGACGCGACCGTGCGGCGACGTTCAGAGGAGGGCGGCGACGACCTTGTAGCAATACCCGTGCCGCGGCGCCGAGAGGGCGACGACGAGCCGGCGGGGGGCGCTCGGGCGGGTGGCCAGGGCCCGAGGGGCGACCGGAAGGGCGTGCATGGCGTTGCGCCAGCGGAACCGGCACTCGGTGCCCGCCACCACCGGGGCGGGTGAGGGCGCCACGACGGCGATCGACGGGCGGGTGCCGTCGAGGGCCCAGTAGGGCGTGGCCGGACCGGCGATGCCGAGGAGATGCTCGGTGTCGGGGTGGAGGACGGGGCGCAGCAGCCTGTCGGCCCGCCGCCTCGAGACGTGGCCGACCGGACGGGGCGGCCCCTCGAGGGTGACCTCCTCCGGGCGCACCGGGTCGACGTCGCTCTGGTCGCCGGCCACCCGGGCGGTGGCCGCCACCAGCGGCATCAGCCCGGTCGCGGGTTCGTCCCAGCGGGCGGTGACGAGGGCCCCAGTGCCGAGGTCCATGGCCGCGCACCACCGCTGCCCGCCGGCGAGTAGGAGCAACTGCACCTCGTCGCCGGCCAGGGAAGTTCGGCCAGCGATGGTGACGGCCACGGCCACCATGGTTGCGCCGCGGGAGCCGGCAGTGGTGGATGGTCGGGACGACCGTGGCCGTGACGATGCGGTCGCCGACGGGAGCGGCGCTGGGCGGCCGCCGGGCGGCTATCCCGCCAGCTGGTCGAGAAGATCTTCGACGGATGCAGCTGGCAGCCGGCACGCGAAGTCCCGGCACACGTAGGCGGCTCCGGCCGGCCGGCCCTCCCACAGCGGCGAGTCGTACGGCTCTCCCCATGCCAGCACGGCATTGGGGAGGTACTGGAGCTGCACGGCGTCGACCAGGTCCGGTCGCTTGCCGGCCACCACGACCTCGGTGATCCCGGTGACGGCCATGTCCACCGCAGCCAGCAGGTGGGTGAAGGCGCCGGGGTGCTGGGCCATCAGGTCGGCCAACCCGGCCTGGATGCCGGACGCCTGCTCGGCGTAGGCCCGATGGCCGGTGAGGGCGGACAGCCGCAGCAGCGCGACGGCGGCCACCGCGTTGGCGGACGGGGTGGCGCCGTCGAACAGGTCCTTCTGGCGGACGATGAGCTGCTCGGCGTCGCGGCCCACGGTGAAGAAGCCCGGACCGTCGGCGTCGGCGAACAGGTCGACGAGGGCGTCGGCCGCAGCCCTGGCGCTTTTGATCCAACGGGCCTCACCGGTGGCCTCCGCCAGCCGCGTGAAGGCGTCCACCAGCCATGCGTGGTCCACGGCGTAGGCCAGGTGCCTGGCACCGCCGTCGCGCTGCCACGAGCGCAGCCACCGCCCGTCGTCGCGCCTGCGCAGCGACGAGAGGAGGAAGTCGCCCGTCTGCACGGCCGCGGCCAGCCAGTCGTCGCGCTCGAGGGCGCCGGCCGCCTCGGCCAGCGCCGACACGAACATCGCGTTCCACTCGGTGAGCACCTTGTCATCGAGCCCCGGGCGCACCCGCTCCTGGCGCTCGTCGAAGAGGCGGCGGCGGGCGGCCTCCACCTCGGGCGGGCGCACCAGATCGCCACGGACCGGCCGGTGCAGGATGTTGGCGCCTTCGAAGTTCCCGGCCGGGGTGACGCCGTACCAGGCCACCGCCTCCGGCCCACCTGCGGAGAGCACGTCGTCGTGGCGCCACACGTAGAATTTGCCCTCCTCGCCCTCGGAGTCGGCGTCCTCGGCCGAGTACAGGCCGCCCTCCGGCGAGCGCAGGTCCCGCAGCACGTAGCCCACCGTCTCCTCGACCACCTGGCGGTAGCGCGGCGCACCGGTGACCTGGAAGGCGCGCAGGTAGACGCGGACCAGCCCGGCCTGGTCGTAGAGCATCTTCTCGAAGTGGGGCACCATCCAGAAGGCGTCGACCGAGTATCGGCAGAAGCCCCCGCCCACGTGGTCGTAGATCCCGCCGGAGGCCATGGCGTCGAGCGTGTTCGTCGCCATGGCGAGGGAGTCGGCGCTGCGGTCGCGCCGCCAACTGCGCAGCACCAGCTCCACGTTGGTGGGCGTCGGGAACTTGGGCGCGCGCCCGAACCCGCCCCACTCCGCGTCGTATTCGGAGCGCAGGGCGCCGAGCGCGCCGTCGAGGAGGTCGGCACCGACGGCACGGGTGCCGCTGGCGAGGGCGCCGGAGCGGGTGGCGATCGACGACGTGAGGTGCCCGGCCTGATCGAGAAGCTGCGCACGGCGCTCGGCCCAGGCGTCGCCGATGGCGCGCAGGAGGTCGACGAAGCCCGGCCGTCCGCCCCATGCCGTCTTCGGGTAATACGTGCCGCCGAAGAAGGGGCGCCCGTCAGGAGCGAGGAACACCGTCATGGGCCAGCCGCCCTGCCCGCTCATGGCCTGGACCGCCTCCATGTAGACGGCGTCCACGTCGGGCCGCTCCTCGCGGTCGACCTTCACGTTGACGAACAGCTGGTTCATCACCGCCGCCACCGCGGGGTCCTCGAACGACTCGTGGGCCATGACGTGGCACCAGTGACAGGCCGAGTACCCGACGGAGAGGAGGATCGGCTTGTCCTCCACACGAGCTCGCTCGAACGCCTCCCCGCCCCACGGGTACCAGTCCACGGGATTGTCCTTGTGCTGGCGCAGGTACGGGCTCGACTCCGACCCCAGGCGGTTGGCCATGGGGCAGTCTGCCACTGGTGCGTGAAGAGACCGGACGCCACGTCCCGCCGGTGTCGCACACGGCGGGATGGCACGGCTTCGCCACCACTGCCCTTCCGCGGCACGGCGGCCGGCTGGGAAATGCCCTCCGCACAAGGTCTCCGGCCAGCGCCGCGACGCTCGGAGAGACCCACCGGATTCGGTAGGTAGAAACCACCGGATACCGGAGAAGGAAGGTACGCTTTCGCGGGGGTCAGCCTTGAGACGTCGCCGTTCGTGTTCGAGGGCCCGGTGCCACCCGATGCCCTGGCCGGGCGCGAGACCGAGCTGGCCGCCCTGCGGGACCCTGCCGTGCACGGCCGGTTCAGCCTCCTCTTCGGCCCCCGCCGCTACGGCAAGACCAGTCTGGTGGGCCGCCTGGCCGCCGACGCCGAGCGTGACCGGGAGCTGGCCGTCGTGGTCGCCGACCTGCAGGGCGTCCTCACCCTCGACGACATCTCCAGGCGCTTGGCCGCCGCCTACCGCGGCCGGGCGCGCTCGGCGGTGGCCGACACCCTGGTGCGAGTCCTGGCCGGGGTGGGCGACGCCATGTTGCGCACCGCCGGGCGCAGGGCAGGGCTGAGCCTCGGGGACGGGCTGATCCGTCCCGACACCCACCCGCCGGCAGCCGCCCTGGAGGAGCTCCTCGAGGTGCCCTGGGAAGCGGCAGGGCGCACCGGCGTCCGCATCCTGGTGGTCCTCGACGAGTTCCAGGCCGTCGCCGACGTCCATCGAGCCGACGCCGTCCTGCGCTCGAAGATCCAGCACCAGCGCGAACGGGTGTCCTACCTGTTCTCCGCTCCGAGCAGGGCGTGCTGTCGGCGCTCTTCTCTGCGCGCGCCGTGCCGCTGTTCGGCCAGGCCGAGCGCTTCGAGCTCGGGCCGCTGCCCGCCGACGTGGCCGCCGAGTACGTCGCCGGCCGTTTCGAGGAGACCGGTCGCGGAGTGGGCGGGCCCTGCACCCGCTGGTGGCGCGGCGGCAGGGCCACCCGCAGCGGCTGAACCTGCTGGCCCACCACGTGTGGGGCCTGGTCGGCGACGTCGCGTCTGCCAGCTCCGACGACTGGCTGGCCGCCCTTCAATCCTGCCTGGCCCACGCCCGACCCGAGTCCGACGCCATCTGGACCACGCTCAACGCCAGCCAGCGAAAGGTCCTTCGCCTGGTGTCGTGGGGCGAGCCCCTGGCCGGCTCCGCCGCCGGCCGCCTCGGGCTGATCGGGGGGTCGGTGGCGGCGGCGCGCACGGCGCTGGTGCGCTCCGGGGTGCTCGACGAACATCGCCGTCTGGTGGATCCGCTGCTCGGCATCTGGCTGCGCCGGGCGTATCCCTCCCCCTAGCGCTGCCCGCCCGCTCGGCGAGTGCGCTCGGCGGTGCCGGCGAAGGGCCCGACGGCGAGCACCTGGCGGAGGTAGGCCGAGAGGCGGACCTCCGCAGGGACACCGGTGGCGTCCTCGTGGCGGTTCAGCCGCCATTCCGCCTCGGCCACGTCCTTGCGGGCGCGCGAGAGGTCACGGTCGAGGTCGACCCGCTGCCGGGCGGCATCGGCCTCCACCTGCTTCTGGCGGTGGACGACCTTCTCGTGCTCCGACCGCCACCGGTCGCGGATCGCGTCCGCCCGGCGCTTCGCCTCGGCCCGGGCCGACTCCGCTTCTGCCGCCACCGCGGCCCGTCGCCCGTCGAACTCGGCGCGGATCGACGCGACCCGTTCCGGGGGCAGCGCGTGCGGCACCTTGAGCTGCGCGACGCCGGACACCTGGCGCCGCCACCGCAGCATGGCCGCCGCCTGGCGCTCGTCGACCGCCGTCACGAGGAGCTTCCTGCCGTCGCGGCACGTCACGACACCGCCGGGCTTGTCGATGGTCACGTCCGTGAAGTCGGCGGCCGTGCGGACGTCGTCGAGGGCCAGGCGGCGGACGACCATCTCGCTGACGCCGCACGTGGTGGACGCCACCAGGCTGTGCTGGGTGAGCTGGAGGTCCATCACCGTGGCCTGGAGGTCGACGAGCGCCGCCGCGCGCGCCTCCTTCTCGGCCCGCCCGATGGCCCGCTCGCGCTCGGACAGCCCGGCCAGGGCCGTCTCGAGGCCGGCATCGACGTCACGCAGCTCCGCGTCCTCCTTCGCCCGAAGGCGCGCTCGTGCATCGGCCGCCTGGCCGGCGGCGGCGTCCTCCGCCTCGGCGACCTCGGCCCGGCGCCGTGCCAGGCGGTCGACGGCGGCGACCGCGTCGCCGGCTGCCCGGCGGGGCTCGGCCAGGACCGCACCGACGGCGCGCGCCGACTGTGCCTCGGGCGTGCGGAGGAACAGCTGGCGGATGCGCGCCAGCCCGGCGATCGCCGCTCCCAGGACGCCGGCGGCCGCCAGCGCGGGAGGCACTCCGACCAGCGCGACGACGATGAGGCACACCGTGGCCAGAGCGGCCATGGCCACTGCGTGCCTGGCCTCGTGGAGGTCGCCGCCGAACGTCACCGGGACGACGGGCGACGAACCGGCGCCCGCCCGTGCCTCGGCGGCCCGCCCGTCGACCCGGTCGGGGCCGTGGACTCCGGCCGTCAGGGCGTCGTAGAGGCTGCGCCGCAGGTCGTCATCCGCCCGTGAGGCGGCGCCCCGGACGCGCTCCGGCTCGATCTCGGCGAGGGCCCCGTCGGGACCGGGACTCGGGTCGGCACCGGCACGGGTGTCGAGCGCACGTGCGCCGGCACCCGGAAGCGGAGCCGGCCACCGTGGTTCGCCGGGAGACGCGTCGGCACGCGTCCACCGGGAGCCGGCAGGGACCGGTGGCCTCCCGGACTTCCCGGGCACCGCAGCCAGCGGGCCATCCCACGGAGGGAGCGCTCCGCCGCTCAGATCCGACGAGGCGGCCGCTGCCGTTCCCCGGGAGGCGGCCGCCCTCGACAGCACGGCGGGCATTCCGGCATGGAGCGCCGGAGCCAGCGCCAGCGAAAGGGGAGGTACCTCGTTCGGGTGCATGGCGAGGAACGAGCGGAGGAGTTCCGCCAGCGCGGGGACGCCCGGACCGTCGCTCGTCTCCATGGCGGCCAGGGCGGCTGACCGGTCGGGGTCCTGCAGGTCGTGCTGGCGCAGCAGGAAGGCCTCCTCACCGCCGTCGAGGCGGCCCCAGAGCAGGGGATCGGCGGCCAGCGCGGCCAGCGAGGCGTAGATGACCCAGGAGGAGAACGAGTCCAGGTCGGGCCCGAAGTCGCCGACCTCGCGGCCGGGGTGCTGGTAGTTCCGGTGCCCGCGCTCGGTGCCCGTCAGGCCGGCGAGGCCCGGCACGAACATGCCGTCGTAGTCCACCAGGCGGAGGTCGCCACCGGGCGCCACCAGGATGTTGCCGTGCTGGAGGTCCCCGTGGGCCACGCCGTCGGCGCGGAGGCGTTCGGCCAGCGCGGTCACGCGCGTGGCCAGGTAGCCGAGGGCGGCGCCGTCCCAGAGGTGGCGCTCGACATAGGCCAGCAGCGGCTCGGCCCGCACCCACTCCATCTTCAGCACGGGCCACCATGCGCCGTCGACGCGGATCCCGCACGGCTGCAGGTCGAAGCCGACGCGCCACGACGACTCGAGGGTGGCCAGGTGGGCCCGCAGGGCGGCGTAGCGCGACCGCTCCTCGTCCAGCGGCCGGACGAAGCAGCGCACCGCCCAGCTGCGCCCTCCGGCGCCGTCGAGGCGGAACACGACGGCCACGTTCCCGCTGATGGCGCGCGGAAGTCCGAGGGGGCCGAGGACGGGGACCGCCGCCGCCAGTTCGGGATCGGCGAAGCACAGGGCCGGGTCCTGCAACGCCTCCATGTACGAGGTGGCGCCGGGAAGCCTCACCGGGACGGCTCCACCCGCACCAGGGTGAGATCGTCGTTGCGCAGGAGACGGCTGGCCCGCTGGGCTGTGGCCCACTCCGCGAACGCGGCGGTGTCGTCGCAGGCGATGCGGTTGAGCGTCCTCCAAGGGGCGTTCCCTGCGGCCGCCTCCGCGAGGAACCAGGCGGCGAGGGCGTCGGTGGCGAGGAAGAGCACGTCACCCGAACGCCAGGTCCCTTCGGCCCGCTCGAGGTGGGCGACGACCCGGCCGAGGTGGCGGGCCGAAGACGGGACGAGCTTGGGGGCGTTGCAGAAGTCGGCCGCGTCGGCGAGGGGGAAGGCGGTGATCAGCTGCTCGTCGCGGACCTGGAACAGGCATGAGTCGCCGAGCGATACCGCCGACCAGCGTCCCTCGCCCCCCGGCGGGCGGGTGAGCTCCACGCCGAGGAGGGTGGCGTGGGCGCCTCGATCGAGACCGGGCTGCTCGAACCACTCGATCGGCCGTTCCTCCGCCTCGCGACCCTGACGGTAGGCGACAAGGGTCCTGTCCCATCCCGACATCGCAGAGGCCATGACGTCGGCCATGCCGTGGCGGCGCGGCGACCGGCACCACGTGCGCACGAGCGTCTGCGCCCAGAGCCCGCTGAGCATGCTCTCGCTGGCGCCGTCGGCTACCGCCAGGCGCAGGCGCGGCGTGGTGCGCGGGCCGGTCCGCCGGGGGAAGTACGCGTCCTCGTAGTGCTCGACGGGGCTGCCGTCACGGGGGAGCCAGAAGGAGGAGACGACGCAGCGCACGCAGCAACTAACGCAGTTCCAGCACCTGCGTGCCGACGTCGAGGAACTGCACGATGGCACTGATGTCGGCGTTGAAGGCGAAGCCCCGCGCACCCTCGTCGAGGAAGAGGTCCTGGCGGGCGGCGGCAGCCCGCATCTGCTCGGGAAGGGGGCTCGACATGCGGTGCAGGTGACGGGCGTAGTCGTCGGGCAGGCCGCGGTCGGAGGCGGGGAAGACCACCGGCTCGGACCGGCCGCTCGACAGGTGCAGGTTGAACAGCAGCGCGTGGCCGTCGGCGCTGGTGAGGGCCTGCAGGGCCTGGGCCAGCGGGAGCGGGTCGCCGTCGGTGGACACCCCGTCGGTGATGTTCACCACGACCGGCGGGAAGCAGCCGGGATGCTCGTCGAGCCAGGCCGTGAGCACCCGGTGCGCTCGCGTCAGGGCGGCGCACATGGGCGTGTCGCCGTAGGCAACGGGGGAGAACCACGTCGGGAACCGCACCGTGGTGACGGCCGAGTGGCGGCCGTTGCGCCGCGACCGTTCCTCCATGCGGGCCGGACGGGCGGCCACCTCGCTCAGCGGGACGAGGTCGCGCCCGGCGAGGGCACCGTCGAGTATCGGCCCCACGGCGGCGCCGTAGCCGACGACGCCCACGTGGAAGTAGTCGCGAACGCCGTCTTCCTTGGCGCACTTGATCGACAGCTCCGACAGCAGGCGGTTCACCGCGTCGGCCACCGCCTCCGCCTTGGTCATGGGCACGTCGCCGCCGCCGATGTTGTCGCCCATCGACTCGGACTGGTCGATGAGGAACAGGAAGCAGGTCGGATTGGCCCGGCTGATCTCCGCGGAGAAGGGCATGTCGCCTGTATCGGCCGCCGGTCAGCCTGCCCTTAGGGGCTGACCCCCGCCGGCACGCCGGCGCCGGTCAGCGCTCGACGACCTGCACGACGTCGAGGTTGCGGAACGTGGGCGGGCCGTCGCAGAGCTCGGCCATCTTGGCGGCCATGGCCGTGGTCTCGGGCAGCTCCGAGTTTCGCATGGCGTCCTCGTAGGAGTCGAACTCCACGATGGTGATGTAGCGGTTCGGCTGGTCGCGGTCGGTGCAGACGACGGCTCGCCCGGCCGAGCGGACACCCTCGGTGTTCTGGCGATAGTCGTCGATGAGGGCGCTGATCTCGTCACTGCGGGTGGTGTTGAACTCGATCATCTGAACGAACGCCATGTGATCCTCCGATTGGGCGGTGAGCACCGGTAGTCTGCCCCGCCATGTCACCTCGCCGCCATCGCCCCCCGGCGGGGTCCTCGGCCTTCCGGCGGGCGTTCGCCGCCTCTGCAGCGGTGCTGGCCGGAGCGCTGCCGGCCGTCGTGACGGCGAGCCCGGCGCTGGCCGAGGGAACCGGCGACGGCTCGGTGCTCGGCTTCGGCGGCGCTCCGTTCCTCGGCGCTCCCGCGGTCGACTCGCTGCGTAGCCCGCTGGTCGGGGTGGCGGCCACGCCGTCGGGGAACGGCTACTGGCTGGTGGCATCCGACGGCGGCATCTTCAACTACGGCGACGCAACCTTCCTCGGCTCCACCGGCGCACTGACGTTGCGCCAACCGATCGTGGGGATGGCCGCCCGCCCGCCGGCCCCGGCGCCGGTCCCCGTCCCGGCCGGCGACACCTCGGTCGCGGTCCCGCCCGCCGATGCGCCTGCCGCCCCGACCGGCTACTGGCTGGTCGCGGCCGACGGCGGGGTGTTCGCCTTCGGTGCCCCCTTCTTCGGGTCCACCGGCAATCTCACGCTGCGCCAGCCCGTGGTGGGCATGGCCACCACGCCCAGCGGCAACGGGTACTGGATGGTTGCCCGCGACGGTGGCGTGTTCTCGTTCGGCGACGCCCCATTCCTCGGGTCGATGGGTGGCGGCCCGATCAACCAGCCGGTGGTGGGCATGGCGGCCACGCCCTCCGGGCAGGGCTACTGGCTGGTCGCCGCCGACGGGGGGCTCTTCGCCTTCGGCGACGCCCAGTTCCTCGGTTCCGCCGTCGGCCAGACCCTGGCCCGACCGGTCACCGCCATGGCCACCACGCCCAGCGGGAACGGCTATCTCATCGCCGGGGGCGACGGCACGGTCTTCCCCTTCGGCGACGCCACCTCCGCCGGTTCGGGCACGGGCAGCCTCGCACCCGGGACGTCGGTCGCAGGCCTGGCCGTCCGCCTGGGAGGCGGCTACTGGTTGGTCGCCGGGCGGCCGGTGCTGCAGCTCGGGGCGGTCGGGCCGGGCGTGGAGAACCTGCAGCGCCGGCTCCTCGCCCTCGGTTTCTGGGGCGTCGTGGACGGCAAGTACGGCACACTCACCACCCAGCAGGTGTACGCCTTCCAGAAGGCGAACGGCCTGCCGCGCGACGGCGTGCTCGACTCGGCCGAGCTCGGCCTCCTGGAGCGGGCCACGCCGGTCGTTCCCCGGCTGAACCAGGGCCGCCAGGTCGAGGTGGACAAGACCCGCCAGATCATCATCGTGTCGGTCGACGGAAAGACCGAGTGGGTGTTCAACACGTCCACGGGCAACGGGCGCCCCTACGGCAACGGCGCGGTGGCGGTGACGCCCGAGGGGCATTTCACCTTCTCCCGCCAGATCGACGGGCTGCGCATCTCGGAGCTGGGAGAGCTGTTCCGTCCGAAGTACTTCGTCGGCGGCTACGCCATCCACGGCTCCCCGAGCGTGCCGCCGTTCCCGGCGTCCCACGGGTGCGTCCGGGTCACCAACGCGGCCATCAACTTCATCTGGGGCGCCAACGTCATCCCGCTCGGGACCCCGGTCTGGGTCTACTCCTGACGTCCGCCGGAGGGCCGCCATTCGCGGCGCGCCGGCTGGCGGGCCCGAAGCGGCGGTCACCCGGGCGAGCCGGGCCGGCCGTCGAGGAGGCGCCCGCGGGCCACCTTGCCTCCCGGTCCGCGGGGGAGGGCGTCGACCAGCACCAGCTCTCTGGGCGCCACGAAGGCGGGCCTGCGGTCCTTGACCCACGAGCGGAGCGCGGCGAGGGTCGGCGCCGACGCCGGGTCGGCGGGCACCACCACGGCCACCACCCGCTCCCCCCACTCGGGGTCCGGCCGTCCCGCCACCGCCACGTCGGCCACGCCCGGGTGGGCCCGCAGCACCGTCTCCACGTCGGTCGTCCACACGTTCTCGCCGCCCGTGACGATGAGCTCTTCCCGCCGCCCGTGGACGGCGACCCGGCCATCGGCCGTCACCGTGCCCATGTCCCCGGTGGCCAGCCACCCGTCGGGATCCTTGGGGTCGGTGCCGTCGCGGTAGCAGCGCAGGAGACCGGAGCCGCGCACGAGCAGCTGCCCGGTGCCGTCGACCCGGACGTCCACGCCGTCGAGCGGGACGCCGTCGAACACCACGCCGCCACCGGTCTCGGTCATCCCGTAGGTGTGCACGACGTTCGGCCCCCGGGTCCGCCAGTCGGCGCCCCCGCCCGCCAGCACCACCCGGTACCGCGACGTGTCCAGCCGGTCGAGCAGCGTCGGCACGAGCGACACCAGGCTGGCGTCCGCCGCCGCGTCGAACGAGGGGCGCACGACGAGGGGCGTGCCCGTCACGAGGGCCCGCACGACCACCCCGAGCCCGCCGATGTGCGACAGCGGCAGGCAGGCATGCCACCGGTCGGCGGCGGGATCGACGGCCAGACGGGAGGAGACGGCCTTGGCGGCTGCGGCCAGGGCGTCGTGGGTCAGCACCACCCCCTTGGGCATGCCGGTGGACCCGCTGGTGGCGACCACGAGGGCGTCGCCGTCGTCGACGGGCCGGCCGGCGCCCAGGGCGTCCTCCACGGCCGACCGGGCCGGCGGCGGGAGGCGGGGGTCGACGGGGAGGACGGCGTCGCCGCGGTCCCACGTGGCCAGCAACCCGGCCACGAACCGCTGGCTGCCTTCCGCCTCGATGGCGACCAGCGAGGGCACGCCGGTAGGGTACCGAAGCGCCATGAGTGACGATTCCGACGGCCCCACCGCGATGCCGGCCTGGGCCGCCTCCGGCACCTGGACCGACATCCGCTACGAGACGGCCGAGGGCATGGCCAAGATCACCATCAATCGCCCCGAGGTCCGCAACGCCTTCCGCCCCCAGACGGTGTTCGAGCTGGGCAAGGCCTTCTCCCTCGCCCAGGACGACCCCGATGTCGGGGTGGTGATCCTCACCGGTGAGGGGCCGCTCGCCTTCTGCTCCGGCGGCGACCAGCGGGTACGCGGCACCGACGGCTACATGGGCGACGACGACGTGGCCCAGCGGGGCATCGGGCGGCTCAACGTGCTCGACCTCCAGGTCCAGATCCGTCGCTGCCCCAAGCCGGTCGTCGCCATGGTGGCCGGCTATGCCATCGGCGGCGGCCACGTCCTCCACGTCGTCTGCGACCTCACCATCGCCGCCGACAACGCCCGCTTCGGCCAGACCGGCCCCCGGGTCGGCTCGTTCGACGCCGGCTACGGCTCGAGCCTGCTGGCCCGCATCGTCGGGCAGAAGAAGGCGCGGGAGATCTGGTTCCTGTGCCGCCAGTACGACGCCCAGGAGGCGCTGGCCATGGGGCTGGTCAACACGGTCGTCCCCCTCGACCGCCTCGAGGCCGAGACCGTGAAGTGGTGCCGGGAGATGCTGCGGCTGTCCCCCCTCGCCCTCCGGGTGTTGAAGGGGTCGTTCAACGCGGCCGACGACGGCCTGGCCGGCCTGCAGCAGCTGGCCGGCGACGCCACGCTGCTCTTCTACATGACCGAGGAGGCCCAGGAGGGCCGCAACGCCTACGTGGAGAAGCGGCCACCGGACTACTCCGCCTTTCCGCGCCGCCCCTGATGGCCTCGCGGTGGGTCGTGGGGGCACGCCCCCGCACGTTGCCCGCCGCCGTCGTCCCGGTGCTGGTCGGTACGGCGGTGGCCTCGTCGCAGGGCGGCATCATCCTGTGGCGGGCGGTGGCCGCCATGGTCGTGTCGGTCGCCATCCAGGTCGCCACCAACTACGCCAACGACTACTCCGACGGGGTACGCGGCACCGACGACGTGCGCGTCGGCCCCGTGCGCCTGGTGGCCAGTGGGCTCGCTCCGGCCCGAGCGGTGAAGCGGGCCGCGTTCGCCGCCTTCGGGGTGGCGGGGGTCGTCGGCCTCGCCCTCACCCTGGCCGTGGGCCCCGAGCTGCTCCTGGTGGGGGCGGCCAGCATCGCCGCCGGATGGTTCTACACCGGAGGCTCGCGCCCCTACGGCTACGTCGGACTGGGGGAGGTGGCCGTCTTCGTCTTCTTCGGGGTGGTCGCCACCGTCGGGTCGGCCTACGTCCATCTCGAGCACGTGAGCGGGCTGGCCGTGCTCGCCTCGGTGCCGGTCGGGCTGCTGGCCACGGCCCTGCTCGTGGTGAACAACCTCCGTGACATCCCCACCGACGCGGCGGCCGGGAAGCGCACGCTGGCCGTCCGCCTCGGCGACCGCAACACCCGGGTGCTCTACGTGGGGTGCGTGTCCGGGGCGTTCGCCGTGGTCCCGCCCGTCAGCCTGGCCCGGCCCGCCGCCCTGCTCACGTTCATCACGCTCGCGCTGGCCCAGCGTCCCGTGAACGCCGTGCTGCGGGGGGCCGGTGGTCGTGACCTGGTGGGCGTGCTGATCGCCACCGGGCAGCTCCAGCTCGCTTTCGGCCTGATGCTCGCCCTCGGCGTCGCCCTGTAGCGCAGCGCCGTCCGGCGGCCGGGCCGGTCAGGCCCGGCAGACGTCGGCCGGGTCGCCGCCGGAGGGAGGGTCGTCGTCGCCCTGGACGGCGGTGGCCACTGCCCGGCCCGTGACCGTACGGCCCCGCGGAGCGCCGGGGATGGCCTTGGCGAAGATGGAGTCGACGTGGCCGGTGATGGTGACGCACACGCGGTCGCCGTGGACCACGACCGTGCGCACTGCCTCGGTGACGCCCTGCACGTCGCGCTGATCGAAGGCGGCGGTGGCCAGGGCTTCGGCGCGTGCCTGGTCGAGGACGATGCGGCCGGGGTCACCCCCGCCGTAGAAGGCGTCGTCGGACGCGCCCCCACCGGCGGCGTCGTTGGCGGCCGCCGCTGCCGCCGAGGTGAGCTCGCGCTGGGCGAGGATGGCGATGGAGGAGTCGACGGCGATGGAGCCGAGCACGAACAGCACGAGCACGGCGGCCGGCACGAGCATGAGGACCGAGCCATCCGAGGTGCGGCGCACAGGGACGGTCACGGGCAGGCGGCGGCGCCGCCCAGGCCGCTGCGGTAGGGGTCGACGATCTCGGAGTGCCGTGAGGTGACGGTGATGCCCTTGCCTGCCTGCCCGATGATCGGTATGGCGATGAGGGGGACCTCGTACGCCACCTCGATGGTGACCCGCTCGCAGCGGTGGAACCCCGCGTCGGGCGACGTCACCCTCGTGCGCTCCCACCGGCGGCCGTGGGCGATGATGGCCTGCCTGGCCGAGTCGAGAGCGGCGGGTCCGGCGGCTGCCTCCGAGGGCGCTTCCACGTAGGTGCGGGCCGCCTCCCGGGCGGCCGACGTGGTCGCCAGCTTGGCGTCGATGACACCCCATGCGTTGACCACGATGAGCGTGCCGAACACGAACACCAGGACGCCGAACACCAGACCCTCGATGCCGCCGACCTGGCCCCGCTCGTCGTGGGCCGGCAGGGGAGTGGCGGCCGGGATCACCGCACCCGCTCCGTGCGCACGGTGACCGTGCGGACGATGTCACCCAGACCGGCGGGACCGGTGAGGGCGGGGGGCAGGAACGTGGGACGGGGAACCCGCGCCTGGAGGCGCACGACGTCGTCGGTGGTGCCGGCCCAGTCGAAGCTCACCCGCTCGCCGTACCCGCCGAGCTGCGCCTTTGCGTTGGCCTCGGCGTCGAGCTGGGCGGCCGGGCCGCCGTCGGACCCGGCAACCGCCTTCGCTGCGTCGTAGGTGGCGGCGTTGACGACGGACGTGGCGTACAGGCCCACCAGCACCTGCACCGCGAACAGGAGCAGGGCCAGGAACACGCCGGCGCCGAGGATGGTGCTGAGGGCGCCCGAGCCATCCTGGCCACGCCGCGGCACGGGCCCCTACTTGATCTCGTTGAGCTGGTCGTTCACCTTCGTGTTCGAGTTGGTCAGCGTCCCCTTGAACAGCTGCCACATCAGGACGCCGAGGAAGGCCATGACGAGCACGGCGATGGCTGCCGAGATCACGCCTTCGCCCCTCTCGTTCGTGACGACGCGGTCGTGCAGGGCGACGCGCGCCGTGCGCTGCCACACGAAGGCGAACAGGGCGAGATCGCTCATCGTTCCTCCTTGGGGTCAGGAACCGGAGAAGAGGCGCAGAGCCTCGATGAAAGGGATGGAAAGGAAGATCACCCCGGGAATGAGTGTCGCAACCGTAACCGGGATCCACACCTGCTGCCCCCGCCGTTCCATCGTCTCGACCAGCTGGCGCTGGACGTCGCGCCGGATGCCCCGGGCCTCGTCGGAGATCAGCCGCCCGAGGTCGCTCGCCTCGCGATTGAGCGCGAGAACGGGCACGAGGCGGTCGAGGGATTCGACGCGCGCCACCGAGGCCCACTCCCGCAGCGCCTGGATTTCGCTCAGGCCGTGGCGGATCCTCGTGGTGACCCGCCGCAGATCACGGGCACATGCGCCGTCGCCCCGGGTGGCCAACCGGTTCAGGGCCGACCCCAGCGAGAAGCCGGCCGACAGGAGCATCGCCAGCTGCTCGCTCACCACCGGGAGCTCGAGGAAGATCCGCTCGCGCCAACGATCAGACGCCCTGGCCAGCTGCTGTTCGAGCACGAGGAAGGCGAGGACGGGCGCGCCGAGCAGAAGCAGGAGAACGACCCCTGGGGAGGGTTGCAGCGCCACGCCGATCAGCACGGCGATGCTCACGGCGGCCACGCTCCATCCCAGCTGTCGGATGCGGAAGGCGGTGACGTCGAGCGGTGCGTGCACCCGCTCGAGGCGCACGGACAGCTCCTCGCTGACGCCGAACAGGCGGGCCAGCCGCTCGCCGACCCGGCGCGAGACCGGCCCGGCGATCTCGCGAAACGATTCCACCGACAACACGCCGCTGCGCTCGGGACCGGCCATGCCGCCTGGGCTGTACGGGCGCAGCCGTTGGACGAGCGCCGGTCGTGAGAACCACCGGAGCTGCGCCAGCAGCAGCGTCATCCCGGCCCACAGGACCAGGCCGGACAGCACGAAGAGCCTCACGGCCGCCGTCCCACAGCCCCGGGTCGCATGAGGGCGCGACAGCGCTCAGCCATGGAAGACCCTTCGTTCCTCGGGGAGGCGCATGAGCCGCCCGGCCCACAGCCAGCACCCCGCCACCACAAACAGCCCGCCCGCCACGGCGACCTGGCCTCCCATCGTCTGGTACGCCTCCCGGCCGGTGCCGATCGAGAGGCCGGCGAGGGTCATCCCGAGGGGCACGATGAGCACGAAGCGACGGGCGAAGCGCACGCCGGCCTGGCGAGCTTGCGCGTCCTTCCGGCCCTGCAGGTCCTGGATGCGGTCCTCGACCAGTGCGGCCAGGCGGCGGTCGAGATCCGAGCCGCCCACCTCATAGGCCACGAGCAGCGTCTCCAGGGTCGCATCGGCTGTGACGTCGGACAGCCGTTCCTTGAGCACCGACACCGTCCTCGGGAAGTCGGTCGAGAGCAGCCACTCCCGTTCGGCGGCGTCGAAGGCGGGGCGCAACTCGGCCGGCGCGTGGCGGCCCACTTCGAACAGGCCCTGCGGTATCGACCGCCCGAGCGACCCGGTCTGGAGGCGCAGCTCCTCGATCAGCCGCGGCCACGCCTCCCTGGCCTCGCTCCGGCGCCTGTCGCGCCGAGACCGGTAGGAAGCCAGCGGGAACGTGGCGGCGAACAGGCCGGCGACGAGGGCCGGAAGGGCACCGGCGAAGAGGCCGTACGCCATGGCCGCACCGACGACGAAGAGCACCGCCATCACGCCGGCGAACTCCTTGGGCTCGACCCCCTCCAGTCCGGCCTGGGCGAGCCATTCGGTCGAGCGGCGACGCGTCGACGGGCGTTGGCCCCGCGGCCCGACGCCCACCCCGGTCCACCCGAGCGCGATTGACGTGTACACCAGGAACACGCCGTAGGCGGCGAGGAGCGCCAGGACGAGGGTCACCGGCGCACCTCTCTCCGGCGCCGGATGACGCCGTCCCGACCGTCGGCGCCGGCCCGCCCGTCGGAGCGTGGGTCGGGACGGATGACGGCCACCGGAGGCGCCGATCGGTCCAGCAGGTCGCGCACGTCGTAGCCGGCCATCTCCAGGGCCCGGGCGGCCCGGCTCGGCACGTTGCCGGTCCAGGTGAGTGGAGCGCCCGGGCGCTCCCGGCGGAACAGCTCCGTGACCGTGAACGCAGTGGAGTCGCGCCCGGTCTGCAGATCCTCGACGGCGAGGACCTCCGACACCCGGACCTCGTCGCCGACGCGGGTGCAGTGGACGACGATGTCGATGGCCTCGCTCACCAGCGAGTTCAAGGCGGCGAGGGAGAGCTCACTGGACGTGTCGGCCAGCTGGCAGATGAAGCGAAGGCGGGTGAGGGCCTGGCGGGCCGACCCGGCGTGAATGGTCGTGAAGCCCTTCACGCCCGACGAGAGGGTGAGCAGCAACGGCAGGGCCTCTTTGTCTCGCACTTCTCCGACAATGGCCACGTCCGGGGCCATCCGAAGGAAGCCGGCGACGAGGCGGCGCAAGTCGATCTCCTTGCGGTCCTGCCGGGGCGGCCTGGTCTGCATGCTCGCCACGTTGGGCAGCGGGATGTCGGCCTCGAAGACCTCCTCGGCGACCACCACCCGCAACGACGGGTCGAGCTCGGCGGCCAGGCAGGACAACAGCGTGGTCTTGCCTGCGCCGGGGGCACCCGCCACCACGATCGACAGGCGGGCCCGCACGCACGCTCGCAGGAACGCGGCGACCTCGTCGTCCAGCATGTCCCGCTCGACAAGCTCGCCCAGGCTCCTGAACGCGACTCCGGTAAACTTGCGGATGTTGACCAGCACGTGGCCGTCCCGCCCGACGTCGCCGTGGACGATGTGGATGCGGGCGCCGGTGTCGAGCTGGGCGTCCTGGAGGCCCTCAGCCGGGTCGAGCTTGCGGTGCGACCCCGAGGCGTCGTCGAGGATCTTGGTGAGCGTGCGCACCACATGCTCGTCGTCGTGGAAGACCTCGTCGTGGTAGCCGCTCGGCCCGGCGTGGCGCTTTACAAAGATCGCGTCCGGCCCGTTCACCATGATTTCCCACACGTCGTCGTCTGCGAGGAGGGGCTCCAGCGGCCCGTAGCCGGCCACGTTGCGGAAGGCCCGCTCGGCCACCAACTCGCGGTCGGCGATGTCGAAGCTGCGCAGGCCCCGCTTGAAGTCGTCGGACCAGCGGGCGACCTCCTCGTCGACCAGGGCCCGCAGCCGGCGCGAGGAGTCGGGGGAGCCCATGTCGAGGGACACCTCCTTGGCCCGTTCCTGCACGGTGCGCTCGATCGCTTGGAGGGGCGAGACCGTGCTCACGCCCACCGCTTGTCTCGGAGGTCTTCCATTCGTGCTCCCGTCGCACGGCGATTCGCCAGTTGTGACCCCACCGTCCTAGTCGCGGGCTACGTCGCCGTCAACAGGTACTCCTGATGTTTTTCATCCCACGACGCCGCGGGACAGCCGAGCGGCTGCCGTGCTCGAGGACGAGCGACTCGACTCGACCGGTGTCTTCGAGCGTCTTGGTCAGGCACGCACGGCTCATCTCCGAGGAGGAGTTCATCGCCCTCATCGAGGCTGCGCCGCCGCCAACGCCGGACGACTCCTCGATCGGGGACTGGTGTGCCACCACCCCAAGGCGACGGGTGTCCGCACGGTTCCGGCCTCGCGCTCGAGGGGTCAGAATGCGAGAGGACTGACGGGGGCGGTACACAACTTGTTCGGGATGTCTGCATGATCGTCGCAGCTGGGATGGCGGTCGGCATCAGCGCTGTGCCGGCCTGAGACGCCGCCATGGCCTTTGTCGCAGCCTGGTCTCGCATGGCTCTTCGTCAGCGCGGGCGGGGCCTGATCGGGATCGCCATGCTCCTTGGGCTCGTCGGCGGCCTGTCACTTCTCAGTGTGGGTGGTGCCCGTCGCACGATGTCGGCCTACCCGAGGTTCCTGCGCTCCGCGAATCCCTCGACGATGGCGGTCGACACCGGACCCGTGCAGGATCCGGATTCTGCTGCCCTGCTCGATCGAGTGGCCCGCTTCCCGCAGGTGGAGCAGATCCACGCCTACGTCTCGTTCAACGCGGCCTTTCTGGTGGACGACCGTCCCGACCTTGCTCGGCCGTTCGAGGCACTCGGCAGCCTCGATGGGCGATTCTTCGACCAGGACCGCTTCACCCCGATCAGCGGGCGGCTACCGAATCGATCTCGACCGGCTGAGATAGCGATCAACAGGGAGATCGCTCGTCGATACCGCCTGAATGTCGGGGATCGCCTCGACATCGGCGTCTTCAGCGATGAACAGACGCAGGACCCGGACTTCTTCGAGCGTCCGTCGCCACCGCAGCTACGTGTTTCCGCCACCGTCGTGGGGGTCGGTCTCTTCGTCGAGGAGGTGGTGCAGGACGACACCGACCGGTCTCCGCTCATCCTGTTCACGCCTGCCTTGGTCGACAAGGTCGAGGCATGGCATACCTACGCCTGGCAGGGACTGGTACTTCGGCGCGGTGACGCAGACGTTCCTGCGGTGAAGGCCGCCCTCGTATCGTTGACTGGGCAGGAGTTCCCACAAATCTTCCGGGTGACCTCACTCGATACGTTCCATGCGCAGCAGGCGGTCCGGCCAGTGTCGATCGCGCTGGCTGTCTTCGGCACCATCGCGGGCATCGCTGCCCTGCTGCTGGTGGGCCAGGCCGTCGGACGGCACCTGCAAGCCGAGCGCGAGCCCCGAGCCGTTGCCCGGGCGCTGGGAGTCACGCCAGTGTCCGGCGCGCTGGCATCGGGTATCGGGCCTGCCTTGGCGGTGATCGCCGGCGGGGCGCTGGCCGTCGCCGTGGCCATCGCCGCCTCGCCCACCATGCCCATCGGAACAGTGCGTCAGGTTGAGGTGCAACGCGGCATCGACCTCGACTGGACCGTCCTGGGCTTCGGTGGCGCGGTCTTCGTCGTCTCGCTGCTCGCAGTTATCGCCGTCCTCGCATGGAGCGAGGCGCCGAGCCGGGTGATGCGCCGCTCATCGCGGCAGGGCTGGGGACGGCCCAGCCTCAGCGCCAGGGCCGGCCGGAACCTCCCGACGCCGGTGATGATCGGGCTCCGACTCGCCTTCGAACGCGGTGGGCGCGGCGACGCCGTCCCGGTGCGGTCGATCATCGTCGGAACGGTCGGCGCTGTTGCCGCGTTGGTGGCGGCGGTGACCTTCGGCACCAGCCTCACAAATCTGGCCGGTCAACCTCGCCTGTTCGGTTGGAACTGGGATGTCGCCCTCGTGGCCCAGCAGGGATACGGGAACACCAGGCCTGGGCCGACGAGCAGGATCCTCGGCAATGATCCGGATATCGAGGCGTGGTCCGGCGCCTTCTTCGGTGCTGATCAAATCGATGGGCACAACGTGCCGTTGCTCGGCATGGACACCGACGCCAAAGTCGATCCTCCGATGCGTGAAGGGCGGTCGATCACGCGCGACGACGAGATCGTCCTCGGCACCGCCACCTTGGCCCGGCTCCACAAGCGGGTCGGCGACTCGGTGACATCTGGCGGCGGAAGGTCGCTTCGGATCGTCGGATCGGCGACCTTGCCAGCAATCGGGGTGGTGCACGGCGACCACACGTCACTCGGCATCGGCGGGGTGGTCGCACCCGACCAGGTGCCTGGCTACGACCGGAACATCACGGGCACGGGGGAGTACGGGCCCAATGTCCTCTTCGTTCGGTTCCACCCCCGCGCCGACATCGCAGCCGTGATGAGCCGCCTCCGTGGGGCGGCCGACGAGATGGGCGCGTTCCCGGGCGCCCTCCTCGTAACGCCTGTGCAGCGACCAGCCGAGATCGTGAATGCCGACGACATCGGCCGGTCGCCGACCGTGCTCGGCCTGGCCGTCGCCGTATCCGCTATGGCGGCTCTCGTGCTGGCGTTGACGGCCGCCGTGCGTCGCCGGCGGCGTGACCTCGCGCTCTTGAAGGCCCTCGGCTTCACACGGCGTCAACTGGGCCTCACCGTTGCATGCCAGGCATCCGCAACGGTGCTGGTCGGACTGGCCGTCGGGATCCCAGTCGGCGTGGCGCTTGGTCGAGTGCTCTGGACGTTGTTCGCGCACCAACTCAATGTGGTGGCCGCGCCCGCGCTTCCACTTGCCTCGATCGGCTATGTGGTGGCGATCACGTTGCTCCTCGCCAATCTGCTCTCTGCTCTCCCCGCCCGCGCCGCCCGGAATTTGTCGGCGGCGCTCGTCCTTTCGACCGAGTAGGCCCGCCGGAGCGCGTTTGCACTGGTCAGCGGCCTGCAGCGTAGGTAACAATCTCGGGGGAGCGCCTCGTTACCCCCTTTACCCACCCACGCCTCGGCTCGAAAGGCTGACGCCCGGGATCCCCGGACGGAACGGCCGGTACTGTCGCGGACGGATCAGACTCAGGAGGCGGCATTGCTATGGTGCAACCCGCCGTATTCACTTGTTCTGCAACGTGCCGACTGAGAAGGACGAGATGGCCAAGAAGCCAGCCGCTACAAAGGGTACGAGCCGCCGGAGTGCCATGAGCAGTGAGCACAAGGCCGCCCTTGCCGAGGGCCGGGAGCAGGGCCGGGCAGTGCGTCGCTACCTGGAAGCGCTCGAGCAACACCGCCCAAAGCGGGGTCGCAAGCGGACGAGCGACTCCGTGGAGCGCCGCCTTGGTGCCGTCGAGGAGGCTCTGGTCGAGGCCGGCGCCCTGGAGCGCCTGCACCTCATGCAAGAGCGGCTGGATCTCCAGGCGGAGCTGACTGCCATGGACGGTGAGGGCGTGGACATCGCCGGGCTAGAGGAGGCCTTCGTGAGATCGGCGAGTGCCTATGGCGCCAGGCGCGGTATCTCCTACGCCGCCTGGCGAGCTGCGGGTGTGCCGGCAGCAGTGCTCCGCCAGGCTGGCGTCGCCCGCAGTCAGTAGTCGGGCTCGAAGGTCCCAGTGCAGCCGGCACGTCGGCGAGCAGTAGATGACCGGCACCGCTGCGCTCGCCGCTGGTGGACCGCGGACGATGGAGGGACCCGCGCACACGCAGAGTTCCCTCACCCCGAGGCGTCACGGCGACCGTACAGCCGTCATTCCGGGCGCTCGAGTTGTGCCGAAGTCGAGCGGTCCACGCTGGTGTAGTGGAAGCTGGAGCAGTCGCGGACGCTCCAGCCCGGGAGGTGGTCCGTGGTCGGAGCGGACGGTCTTGCCCGATCATCCCAAGCAGTAGGTGTGGATCAACGTCACGAGCGCGCACAGCGGCTCGAGCTTCGCCTCCCGGTCAAGAGGACGCCGGATCGTTGGGAGCGGCTGCGCCTGATGCGTGGTCGCGGGCAGACCGCCGAGCATCGACGCTGGCGGGGCACTCTTGTCGCGGCATCGTGCTCCGGCTCGTCATGTTGAGAGCATGCTCCCGGCGTTTGCGACGCCAGCAGGGCAGAACGGGCAGAATTAGGACAATCCGTGGAGGGGAGGCATCTTGGATAACGCCGTGGACGTAGGTCTGGGGGAAGCCATTTCGAAAGTCCGGCTGGAGCTGGAGCAAGCCATCCGCGATGGAGAGGGAGCTCTTGTCGCGTTTCGCGCGGGACCCGTCGAGATGGAGTTTCAGGTGGCCTTCTCGCGAGCTGGCTCCGGCGACGGTGGCGTTCGTCTCGGCGTCGTGTCCATCGGAGCGAAGGCAGAGCTGTCGCGGTCCGCCACCCACCGATTGAAGGTAACGCTGACACCTGTGAGTCGCTCTGGCGAAGACCAGCTGATTGGCGATGTCGGGGATCGCTGATACCCGCCTCAGCGGGGACGGCTTCGACGAACGTGCGGTCGTCCGGACCCGAGTGTCAACGTCCGGCGGGGCACCCTACCGCTTCGGGTCGGGCTATTTGATCGCCCCTGGACTTATCCTCACAGCGCGCCACGTGCTGGCGGCGCCGGGTGAGAGCGATTCGGCGGAGCCGGGAAGACATTGTGAGGCGTGTCGCCCACTGGCCGAGACGGGCGCGGTGCAGTGGAGCACGGCTGAAGTCGTATGGGCTTCCGATGCATGCGATGTCGCCGTGGTGCGCGCCACGGACATGACGGACGGGGTGGCTGCGGTTTCCTGGGGCCGGCTGGAGGGCCCCGGTCCCCTGCGGTGGGTTGCGGCCGGTTATCCCATAGCCTCCGCCGACGAGCGCGGCCGGCACAGCGAGGGCCTCTTTGGCAGAACCTCACCCATTACGGAGGCCACGGCAGGGCGCTTGGGGCTGACGGTCGAGTCCAGGGCGCCCCGAGAGACTGCGCAGGGCTCGGGTTGGGCCGGGCTCTCGGGAGCAGCCGTGTTCAGCGGCCACTGGCTTGTGGGCGTCGTGGTCTCCGATCCAGAGAACTTCAACGGCAGCCTCAGGGCCGTCCGAGTGGAGGCCTTCAACTCCAACCGGGGACTGGTGGCGGCCCTGGGCGGACCAGTCGAGGTCGAGCCCGTTCGTTCCGACAATGGCGAGATGATCTCGGGCCCGTCCGAGGGCGGCTGCCCAGCGGTCCGCACCGTGTCCACGCCGTATGGGACGGTGGCGGAGGAGGCCGTTGTACCTACGCCGCCATTTCGTGAGGTCCCTTCCAGGGTCGCCCGCATTCGCAAGGTTCGACGCTTCCTCGACCGGACTGACCTGCTCACCCAAATCCGCGAGGCGCTCGCTGAGCGCCGAAACGTCGAGCTGTACGGGACGGCGGGAAGCGGCAGGACGGCGCTCATCAGCCGGCTGGCCCACGGCGAGCCCTTCGGGTGGGAGCGGCATGGCGTTGTCTTCTGCTCGGGGGCGGGACGGAGCACGGAAGAACTGCTCACCGCGATCTTCGACATGTGCTTCGACTGCGAGGGGTCGTTCCGGCCCACGCCGTCCCAAGTCCGCCACGCCCTAGCCGACCGGTGCGCGATCGTGCTGATCGACGACTGCGAGCTCGACGTCTCGGGATGCAACGCGGCGTTCAATGCGATGAGGGACTCGACGTTCGTCCTGACGACGGACTCTCGCCGCACCTGGGGCGATGAACTGGCGGTGGAGGTCGACGGGCTTCCCCTCTCCGATGCGGTGGCCCTCTTGAGAAGCGACGGCATTGTCAGCGAGGAGGATCTCTCCGCCGCCGAGAGCCTGTGCCAGACGCTTGAGCGACGACCGCTGGCGATCAAACAGGCGGCTGCGACCCTCCGCGAACCAGGGATGTCGCTGCACGCTCTCGCCGCGGACATCACCGCCGGAAGCCGCCTCGGAGGACCAGAGCGTGAGGTCCTTGCAATCCTCTTGGCCTTTCCGCAGACGGCCATCAGCACTGCAGACGTCCTGGCGGTCAGCAGCCTGGGGGACCCGATCCTTTCTCTCAGACGCCTCACCGATCGCAGACTTGTCGCCGGTGAGAGCGGATGGTGGCAGTCGCTCGCCGGAGCCGAAGGCCTTGTTTCCGGGCCCGATATCGCCAGCGCGCGCGTTGACTTGGTCCGCCACTGGGCCGTGGGCGGTTCCACACCGAGATCAGATTCAAGGAACGGGAAGCGAAACCTCGCAGCGGGCCTCGCTGCCTTTTGGTGGGCCGTCGGCGATGCTCGGCCCCAGGTTGTTCCGCTCGCCCGGCGACTCGAGGATGACCTCGTCCTCGAGGGACGGTGGAAGGCGTGGGACGAGGTCTTGACCGCGGCCGAGGCCTCAGCCGCTGAGCTCGGGGACATGGCGGCCCGAGCATGGGTGCTGCACCAACGGGGTACCCGACTCCTCGGCCTCGGCCAGCCGGGAGCCGAGCAATTGCTTTCAGCGGCGCTGTCGCTAAGGAAGGAGCTTGGGCATCCCTCTGCCTCGGCTTCCGCTCAGAACATCCGTGTGGCGGCGTCGGTCCTTGGCGTCGCTGTGTCCGTAGCCGGCGTCGCCAACGCCCTGAACCAACTTGGAGTGATCGGACGCCTAATTCGTTCAGCCCGCCGTGCCCTGACGAGGGTCGCCGCTCTGAGCACGCCGTCGAAAGCGGCGGCCGTCGTCGTGGCTACCACAGCCACCATCGGGGCCGGATTTACAGTGGCGAACATCCGGGGCGACGACATCCCGGGAAGCTTTGGGAGGCGCACCTGGACCGTGGTTCTTCCGACCAACGGCGACGGATGGCAGACTCCTTTTGCCGTTCGCGGTGGGACGCGGGTGAGTGCGGCGCTTGAGGGCGACTTCACGAGCAGGGTAGACCTAATTATTCGCGACGGCGCCGGCAAGACCCTTGCCGCCGGCAATGATGTCTTCTTCTCCAACCCCTGGACCGATGTCGCCACGCTCGAAAAGAGCGGGTCCTACACGCTGGAGGTGGCGTCCACTGGCGGAGGAAGCGGAACGGCAACTCTGTACGAGGTCAAGGACGTTAAGGGGACGATTAAGCTGGGCGAAACTCGGTCGTTTGTGATAGATGCGCCCGGAGAGAATGCCTACTTCACGTTCTCCGCCCCTTCCGGGACACGGGTCGATGCGACTCTCACCGGAGACTTTGGCCTCCTCACCAGTATCGCCATCACCGATTCCAGTGGGAAGGCACTAAAACTAACAACGAACAACATCGGCCAAGGCGGGCACCTAAGGGAGGTTTACCTGAAGAACGGGGGACAGCACACGGTTGTAGTCAACCCGTACCTTTCGGAGATCGGTGGCGGAACCGTGATCCTTGAGTTCAGCAAGTAGCCGCCGAGGTTTGATCCGGGACCGGTCAAAGCGACCCGGCGCACGAGAGGTGCGCCTGACCGCCGGTCGGCGATTCCGTGAGTAGTACAGGGTTCTGGGCCGGGGCGCTCAGCAGCGTCGCGACTACCGCAGCCGAAAGTGCCGGCAGCCGCCCCGGTATCCGGCGGGGTGCGGGCGTTACCACCACTCGAGAACGCCCGCTCGCCGTGATCGTCAGCGGGAGGCGCCGGCCAGGAAGGTGGCGACGACGTAGGTGGCGTGGCGGTCGAGCGACCCGCGGCCACAGTCGTAGCGCATGGTGGTGCGGGGGTCGGCATGGGAGGCCGCCTCCTGCACGTCACGCAGCGGCACGCCGGCATCGAAACTGGTGCACACCGATATTCCAACCATGCTGAATGCCCTCCCTT